>PLGF01000135.1:56607-170796 GCA_003138485.1 Verrucomicrobiales bacterium
CCGATGGCGAAATCGACTTCACCACCGCCACAGTGTCCGCTGTTCCCGAACCGGCCACTTATGGCCTGCTCGCCGGACTTGGCCTGCTCGCCGTGGCTATGCGCCGTCAATTCCGTTCCATGATCGCCTAAAAGCGAACCAACCGTCAAACGAATAAACTCCGATAAGTTAACAAAAAGTAGAAAGAAAAACGAAATATGAAAATGAACACCACAATCGGCGCTTTGGCGCTGGGGCTTGGAATAGCGGTCACCGCTCAAGCTCAAGACGTCTATATCACGGGATCGACGGCCTTCCGCGGCCAGATCTTCACCGCGCTGACCGACCTGGGTCTGACCCCCCAAAATGGCAGCTCCGGCGGCAACAACAGCTTCACTTGCAGCGGCACTATCACGCCTATCGCCGGGTTATTGCCAACAATTACGGCCAACGAGCCTGCTCTGATTGGCAACAGCGTGAATGCGTACTGCACCTTCAGCGGTTCGGCGGAAGGCGTTAGCGCCCTCATCACTCCGGGCGCGGCATCCTATATTGACAACAATGCGACCGGCACAGGCACCTTTAGCCACACGGGCGTTGACCTTGCCTTCTCCGATGTCTGGCAGGCGGTGACTGGTTTTCCCACCCCTCCGTTGGAAGAGCTTCAAAGCGCTACCGACGGGAACAACTTGCCGTACGCGGGCATCGCGGTTCAGCCGTTCGCCGTGGTTGAGAATTCCGTGGCCAATGCGGATGGCATTAACAACATCAAGAGCTTCGACTGGGAGGTTCTGTATGGAAACGGGAACATCGGGATAAACTTCCTTACTGGAACAAATCTACAGACTGAAGTCATCGCGGTCGGTCGCTACCCTCTGTCTGGCACTCGCATTACCATGGTATTGGACGATAATCCTTACACGGCATCCCCCCAGCAGACGCTCAAACAATGGGCTCTTACCTCCACCGGCGGCTCGCTTCCGGCTAACTGCCCTGGTTTGGCTTCGACGGATGGGTCTTCGCCGACCGGCACCGCTTGGGTTGCATTGCCCTTGGGCGATGGTGGTTTTGCCAATGGCGATGGATACTTCTCCGGTGGCAACGTCGGAAAAGCCATCCACTATTCCTCAACGCATAGCCTTACTGTCAACTATCCGGCCCTCGCCTACATCTCCTGGTCGGATGCGGCCAAGCTCACTGGCGGCACTGGACAAACCTCTGGTGGCAATGAAGGCCCCATCAGTTGGGATGGCCAGAATCCCTGGACTGGCGGCGTCTATCCCGCTCTTAACGGCACGAATGCCTGGAACACCACAGCCCTCGTAAACGGCGGCTATGAGCTCTGGGGTTATGAGCATCTCTATGTGAACAACAATGATGTCGGCACCTGGTATGAGACCACCTTTGGGCCTGGCCTGATCGACGCGATCCAATATGAACTCGTCCGCACCTCACCGCGCATTGCGGTTCTGGAGAGTGAAATGAAGGTCTATCGCATTCAAGATGGTGGTACTCTTAGCCACTTCTAAGAAGGTAATTCTGAAATTGAAGTCCCCGGCTAGGGGATGAGACAATGGTGCGGACCCACGAGGGTCCGCACCTTTTTTAGGTTTTCCAATCCCGACGGGATTGGATCATTCAGCCCAGCAACGGCCGGATACGGAGGGGACCACGGTGGGAAGATTGTTCGTCAGTGTGTGCGAGTATCCACTGATCAATCCCAACGGGATTGGATCATTCAGCCCAGGGTTGGCCCGATTCCGAGAGGGACTACCCTGGGTAACGGCGTTTAAACTCCACAACCCTGAAAGGGTTGAATAACGAAACTTTACGAAAAGGATTCAACCCTTTCAGGGTTGTGGTTTTATTGATATGCCTCCCCCCAGGGTAGCTCGCTGCTCGCAACCCTGGGCTGAATGATTGCAATCCTTTCAGGATTGCATGCAAGAGCACGATGGGCGGCCTCACTGGCTGATCCAACGTGAGAACTTTCATTGCGCAACCAATGATTTTCTCGGTCAATTCTTGTTCTTGCATTTCCCAATCCTGTTCATCTTGTTCATCCTGTCAATTTCTTTCCCAATCCGTCTTCGCCCAATACATTGTCACGAAATTGTCACATTTCAGCCGCCTGTTTGCCACGGATGTCTGTATAATGGCGCGATATGATGGAGTCCAGCAACCCACTGCGGTTGTCCAGTCCAGTTCACCTGTCCACCTTTGACAGAACCGTTCCGAGCGGTTCGGATTGGCAACTGGTGACGGAAGATTGGGTTGTTTTGCAGTTGAGCGAGGGGATCGCGTACGTCTTTGACCGCAAGTCGAGCAAGGAAATGCCCCTGGGCGGCGTCATCGTTTGCCCTCCCAAATCGGGGCTGTCGCTGACGGCCAGCGTGCTGGGGCCGGCGGTGGTTCGCGGGATGGCGATACGGGTCCATTCACTGGCCGGCTTTATGACCGCGCCGGAGCGGCAATGCCTGGAGACGGACGTGGCCCGGCAATTCATGCCTTTCCTGACGCTGCCTCCCGAGCACGTTCTGGCAAAACGAACCACACAGCTTTTCGCGCAGGACCAGAAGGCCACATTGCCAATGCGGCTGGCATTGGCCCAGATGTTCGCGGAGTTGGTGGGGCCGCAGTTGGAGGCGGCGCTGATCAAGGAGACGAACGATGAGAAGCACCAGCAGGTGGCCAAAGGGCGGCTGCGGCAGCTCATCAGCCAGCTTCCGGAATCCGAGCTGTCCAACATGTCGCTTGGCGATATGGCCAAAATGCTGCACTGCTGCGAGCGCCACGCCAGCCGCCTGTTTCGGAAGGAATGGGGAATCGGCTTCCTCACCTACGCCGCTGAACTTCGGCTCAAGAGGGCGTGTGACCTGCTGCGCAACAGCGAAATGAAGATCATCGACGTCGCCTTGGAAAGCGGCCACGGCTCGCTGACCCATTTCAATTACGCCTTCAAGAAGCGGTATCAAATGACACCAACCGAATGGCGGGAACGGCAGGCAACGCCGCCGCGCCGCCCCGTGCGGGTCGCCAGACCACTCCAATTGGCAACGGCGATGGTGTTGCTGCTGTTGATGGTTGTCGGATTTCCCAGGTGTTATGGCGCGGACGCAACGGCCGCCACCAACCAGCCGGTGGCGGCCGCCGCTGCCAGCACCAACGTTGCCACGACCAACGCCGCCGCCCCGGCGGCGCTCAAGTTCACAGTGGACCGATATGATGTGATGGGCAACACGGTCCTGCCCAGCAATGTCATTTCCCGCGTCCTTGCGCCCTACACCGGCGACGCGGTGGATACCAACAAAATCAGCAAAGCAATCGCCGCCCTGCAATCGGAGTATTTCCACCGGGGCTATTTTACGGTGAAGGTTACCGTGCCCCAGCAATCTGTCGCGAACAAGGTGATCTACTTTCAAGTGACAGAGGGGAGGCTGGCGGCCGTCAAGATTTTGCACAACCATTACTACAGTTCGAACAATATCATGGCGGCATTGCCGTACGTGAAGACACTCGAATCCGGAGAGCGCATTCTGAACGCAAAGGTGTTTCAAACGGAGTTGGACCGGGCCAATTCCAACCCCGACCGTCAAATCTCACCGGAAGTGCGGGCGGGACCGGAACCGGGCACCTCGGCGCTGATTCTGGATATCAAGGACCGGATACCCTTGCATGGCCGGCTGGACTTGGACAACTACAGCCCGCCAGGCACGCCGGAGTTGCGCATCAACGCCAACGCCTCTTATGGAAACTTGTGGCAGTTGGATCATTCCCTGGGCTTGCAGTACGGGTTCAGCCCCAGCTACTCCAAACCGTCCATTGGAGGCGACGCTCACGAGATGTTGACCCCCTTGGACACGCCGGAGGTGACTTATTACAGCGGTTATTACCGGGCGCCGCTGGGAGCGCCGGCGGCGGTGGAGAGCCAAATTGCGCAAGATCAAACCCATTTTGGTTACAACGAGACGACCAGGCAGTTTGTGCCGCCGCCGGCGACAGGGCGGCCGGAGTTCACCGCTTACGCCTCCCGCTCCACCACCGGGCCGACCATTTTCGGGCCGGAAACGTCTGTCGTACCGAATAATCCCCTGCTAACCATTCAACAACAACTGACCACCCAGCAGTACACCTCGCAAACCACGGCAGGAGGGCGGTTGAGTTTTCCCTTGCCCAAGTGGGAGGAAATCCAGTCCAGTTGGAGCTTGGGGATGGACTACAAGAATGACAAGGTGGTTTCGCTGCCGACCAATAACTTTTACTACACCACCACCGTCACCCACGGCAATAATTCATCCGTTCCGCCCACGATCATCCACAGCACGATTGCCATACCAGGGGTTGCGACCTATCCCACGCTGAACTACACGCCGGTTTTTTTGGGTTGGACTGGATCGCGGCAGGATCGTTGGGGCCAAACCGCGTCGGAAACCAATCTTTCGAGCAGGCTTGATGGCGGCCTCTCGCTGGTTGCCGGAACGGGCGGCTGGCTTTCCCGTGACAAACCATTCCCGGTTCTGATCTCGAACACCAAGGAGGCCACCATGGAATTTATCGCGGTTCGCCCGCAGTTGTCACGCACCCAGGTTCTGCCCGATAACTTTACCTTGTATGGCAGCATGGCGGGGCAGTGGGCCAACGAGCCGCTGCTGAACCTGGAGGAATTCGAGTTGGGGGGCAATGCCAGCGTGCGGGGCTACCGGGAAGGCGAGCTGTATGCGGACACGGGATGGGTGGGCCAGCTTGAACTGCGCTCGCCCGTCTATTGGCGGGGCAAGACGAAGAACATCGGGACGCAGATCACCGCCTTCATGGACTACGGGGAAGGATATACGCTGAACACGGCCACGCAGAGACCCCGGCAGGATCTTTGGGGCTCAGGCGCGGGGGTTAATTTTAATCTCGGCCATTACGTGGAAAGCCACATTTTGGTCGCCTGGCCGCTGCAGAACAGCGCGTTTTCCACGGCGGGGCGCATGCGGATATCGTTCAGCCTGAGCGCCCAGCTTTGATGGAAAAGCCCGCCTGCCTTATCCGTGCCATCCGGGAAACCCGTGGTTAAATGTATTCCTCTGCGGTGTTCGCCCAGTACTTTGTCACGAAATTGTCACATTCCAGCCGCCTGTTTGCCGCGATTTTCTGTATAATGGCGCGATATTATGGAGTCCAGCATTCCTTTGCGCTCGTCCCAACCGCCCTCGTCGGCGTCTCGCCGACGGAATCAGTCTTTCAACAGCTTCCTATTCTTCCTTCCGTTGCTTATCCTCTTCGCCGCCGCAACGGGCTACGCCAACCCGCAGGGGTTGACCGTGGTTTCCGGCTCAGCCAATTCGGCACAAAAGGGAAACACGTTGCAGATTACCACCTCCCAGAACGCGCTCCTGCAATGGAACAGTTTTAATATCGCTCCCGGGGAAACGACCGTTTTTGCGCAGCCTTCGGCCACTTCGATTGTCTTTAACAACATCAATAACGCCAATCCCACAACCATCTACGGCTCCTTGCGGGCTAATGGCATCGTTGTCCTGGAGAACCAGAGCGGCTTTTACTTCGGCCCCAACGCCTTTGTCAAGGCAGGCGGCCTGGTGGTGACGACGGCCGCGATCGATCCCTGGTCGTCGGGCGGGGGCGCGGGTTGGAGCTTTGACGGCCCGCCGGCGACGGCCCCGATTGTGAACTATGGCTCTCTCCAAACGGCGTCGGGCGGTTCGCTGTTTTTGATCGCGAAACAGATCGACAATAAGGGCACGATTGCCGCGCCCGGCGGCACCGCGGCGCTGATCGCCGGCCAGCAGGTGTTGCTCTCCGAGCGCCCGGACGGATTGAGTTTATCAGCCCCGGTGCAACTGCCCGCCGGCAGCGTCGATAACCAGGGCAGGATCGTGGCCGACGCGGGCCAGGTGCTTTTGCAGGCGCAGACTGTCAATAATAGCGGGTTGATCCAGGCCAATTCCGTCCGCCAGCAGAATGGGGTGATTGAATTGTACGCCTCCGACNNGGGGGAAACATCTCGATCAAGTCCGGCGGTACTTTCAGCGACAGCGCCGGAAGTCAAATCACGGCGAAAGGCGGGGCCAATGGCGGGAACGGCGGGAACGTGGAGGTCAGCGCCCCGAGCATATTGTCGTTGAATTCGAGCATTGACGCCAGCGCGCAGCCCGGCTGGAGTGAGGGTTTGTTTTCAATGGACCCGCAAAACATCGTGCTGGGGACATTTTCGTCCGGCCAGCCGGCGGGCACAAGTGGGGTGATCACCGCAATGGGGGATTCCGGTCCGGATGTGGACGTGGATGTGGGGAGCGCGTTTAAGAATATCAACGCCAACATCCTGTTGGAAGCCTCCGGGAACATTTCGCTCAACACGGCGTGGGATTTAAGCCTGAGCACCGGGAAACCCACAGGCCAACTCACATTGGAAGCCGGCGGCAACATCATTTTGAACTCCTCAATCACGGATGAGAACAATTGGTCGTTGACGCTGGAGGCGGGATACAATTTCGCGCCAAGCGGCGGGGTCATTTCTGGTGTGGGTAATGTGACACTTGCTACCGGCGCCGCGATCGACACGGCAGCCGGGAACATCAACGTGGTGGCCGGGAACAACGTCTCCATCGGAAATGGGGGCATTGTGACGGGGATTGCCAATGGCGCGGTGATCACCGGGCCTGGCGGCAATATCAGTGTCCAGGCGGTGGCTGGCAACGTCAATTGCGGCTCGAGCACGACGGGTTATGATTTCGTGTCAACCGGCGTCGGTTACACGGTGGACGCCGGCTTGGGCGGCATCAGCACCGCCAGCGGCGGGAACGTCACGATTCAGGCCGGAGGCAACATTACGGCTCCTCTGCCAACAGGCAAAAGCTCGCAGCAGACCGATGCCGGTAGCGGGGCTTTTGGGGCTGCTCCCGGCAATGTGACTCTGACGGCGGGCGGCAACGTGACCGGGCATTACGTTTTGGCCAATGGCACCGGGACCATCACGGCCAACAACGCAGGCACCAGTGCCCATAATCTGGCCCTGAGTCTGATCAAAGGCGGATGGGTGGTCAACGCCGCGGACAACATTTTCTTGCAGGAGGTGCGCAACCCCAACGGGGTGTTCAACACTGTTCCCAACGAAGGCGGAGGCAACACGGAATTATTGTTTAACTACGATCCTCTGGCGTCGGTGACCTTGAATGCCGGCAATGGCGTGACCATCGTTGGCAACGGTCTGCCGCGTGTGAACGGAACCGCTGAACCCCTCATTTTCCCGCCCATCTTGATGATCAATGCCGGCGCCGGCGGGATTACGCTCGATAGCAGCCTCGACTTGTTCCCATCCCCGGAAGGCACGCTGGAGTTGACCACCTCCGGCGGCGGCAATCTCGGTCCCGGCCCTGGCGGGGCATTTACCATCTGTATCTCCGACAGCAAGAGCCTCAATTGGGTGAGCTCGAGGAGTTTTGGCTATAACGATCCTGGTGCTCCCAACGCCCTGCTGCACCTGGATGACCCAAACCCGGTGCTCATCAACATTAGCGGCTCCATTTCCGATTTAACCTTGTATTCCCCGAAACCCGTCGAAATGTCTGCGGCCAATAACATCGTTGACTCCGGCGCCGTGATTGAGAATCTGCGCCCGACCGACACGACCACCATCTCGGCGGGTGGAGAAATCCTCGATCACAGCAGTTACGTTATCCTCACTCTGCCGGCCGGGGAGACGCCGGATTTCAGCGCTCTGGCCGAGGTTGAAGATCCCTATCTCAATAAGTTCACGCTCGTTCCCACGCAAGGCGGACCGGGCGTTCCTATCATTGCAAATCCCAATTATAACAGTGCGTTTCAGGGCATCACAGTCAACTACAGCGCCGCCACAAGCACCCTGGTGTATGAGGGGAAAATGAGCCAGGCGCAGGAGACGGCTTTCCTCCAGATGACCGTGCCTTTTCTCAATGCCGCCACCATTGAGGAAATCTTTACCCAAAGCCAGGTGGAGAATACAATGTCGCTCGGAGCTTTTAAAGTTGCCGGGCCGGGAACATTTCAAGTAAACGCGGCTTCCATCGACTTGGGCAATTCGCAGGGATTGGTATCGATTGGGCTTGGCACCGGTGGCACCTCGGGATTTGGTGATTTCGCGGCGCTGGCGCCCTATACCGCCATCGGCGCGGCATTGGACGTTTCGGCGAGCGGGAACATCTCGATGCTTTCCTCAAGCATCGAGTCGATGTACGGCGGGGCCGTCAATGTCCGATGCGGGGGCGAAATCGATGTCGGCTCGGCGCTGGTCCCGTCCGCATCAGTTGCTTATCCCTTGGGCATCGTCAGTCTGTGGGGTGGCAACATCAACGTGATCGCGGACGGGGACATCAACGTGGACGGTTCCCGCATCGCCGCTTATGATGGCGGTAATATCTTCGTGGAGTCTTTGAATGGGAACGTCAATGCAGGCAGCGGTGGCAAGGGATCCGTAACGGTCTATAAGCCTTATGTGAATAAAAATGGGCAGGTGGTGGACCTGGAGGATATTATCCAAGGAAGCGGCATCCTGGCCACCAGTTTTCCGCAATTGGTTCCTGGCGCGAAATCGGAGCAAGTCGGGAATATCACGGTGGAGACTCCTGAAGGCAACATTGTCGCCAGCAAGGGCGGCATCGCGCAACTAGCCTTGGGGCCGGTGACGCATAACGACGCGACCATCGACTTAAGCGCGGGCAGCCCGGGCTTCGTGGGCAGTGTCGATGCTGCCGGATCCGGTGTTGTGGGCGGCCAGGTGAACATTTCGGCCACGGGGAACATCAGTGGTTTGGTGGTGGCCAGCGTAGGGGCCAATGTGAGCGCCCTGCAAAACGTCAACGCGACAGTCTTGTCGCAAGGAAATGCCACCGTGAGCGCCGGCGGAACGGTCAGCGGGACTATTGTGGGGTTTGGCAGCGTGAGTGTGAGCGGGGCCAGCGACGTGGCAGCAGCCTTCTCCGCCACCAGTGTCACGACCACCGGGGCCGTTTCGGGCGCGGCGGCGCCCGCCGCCCCAACGGCCAGCAGTTCTGCCGCCGCGGCGGCGACGGCGCAGCAAGTCACGCAGTCAACGCAATCGAATTCGGACCTCGCGGCCAATGACAATGCGGATGACGACGAGAAGAAAAAGCAGAAGAAACAGTTAATGGAGTACGTGGGCCGGGTGACGGTGCTGCTGCCGGAGTAGCCATCACGGCGCGGCCCTTAGAACCGCATGGCCAGGTCCATTTGGATGATTTGAAACCTGTTGATCGGGTTCGGCAGCGGCAAATCGGCGTTGTAACCGCCGGTGCCCAGTTGGTCGTTGATGCGCTCGGCCAATCCGTAGCGGAGGGTGCCGATCATGGCGTCGGTGAAACTATAGGCAAAGGCGGTGTAGATTCCTTGCAAATTGCCACGGCCTTCAAAAAAATCCGAATCCAGCAGGTTGGGGTCCAGCGCGTATTGTTCGACGTGTTGCCAATAGACCCGCGCTTCCCACGTTCCCTTTTTCGACGTCGTGCCATAGACCAGACCCAGATTATTTCCGACAGCCAGGCCCATTTGCATGGCTTGGGATTGGTTCAACTGCACGCCTCCGCGGAAAGCATTCGTTCCACCGATTGCCCTGCCGGCCGCGTAGGCCGCGCGGGCACGGTCATCGCCCGCCAAATTAATGCTGTAATCGCCAAAGGCCTTGGCATCCAAGGAACCGAGCTTGAAATTCACTTCCATGGGAAATTCAATGATGGCCAGATTATTGATCCCGGTCTGGTTGTAGCCATTCTGGCCGCTGGATTGGTAAACGAATCCTCCGGGGAGGGTGGAAGGAATGCTGGGAGAAGGGCTGAAATTTGGTTGAAACGTGTATCCGCTTTCTCCCTCCCCCACGAATTTGCCGTAAAAGCCGTCGCTTGCGTTCCCATGTCCCACGTAAGTATAGACGACGGGCGCGGCTTTGACCGACAAGTTGGTATCGACGTGATAGGTCACCCCCAACTGCCAGGCCAGCAGGTAGGCGTTATGGTCGGAGACGTCTCCCAGAAAGCTCGCTGCATTGTTTCCTCCTTGCACCGCATAATCACTACCTGAGGGCGAGGCGTCCTGGTAGATATATTGCGCAAAAGTCGCAAAAAAGTCTGCCGAATCGCGGGTGTATTTGAATTTCTCCACGGCACCTTCCGGCGTGTAGTCCGAATCCCAAACCATCGACGTAGTATAGAGCGGCTGCGGCACTCTGCCGAAAGAAAGGTCCAGCCACGGAGCCAGCCGCCATCCCAGATATGCCAACCCGACATAGAGGCTATAGTTGTTGGCTTTGCTGAACGGACCGTAATAGGGGGATGAGCCGCCGCCGCTGCCGTTGCCGAAGGTGTTCCAGGTTGACCGCTGATTGGGAGAAGTCTCCAGTCTTAAACCGTAATAGCAGTCATCGGGCAAGTCGCCGCGCACTCCGATGCGCAAGGCGTAGCGCCAGCGGTTTTCCGCGTCGTAAACGCTCCCGGCCTCCGGCCCGAGTTGGGCGGCGCGGTATTCGTAGCGGAACCGAACATCGCCGTACAACTCCATGCTCTTAATGACGCTGCTGACCCTGAATTTCTGATCCCCGCCATTGTTGAAATTTGCCGCGTTGTTGGTGCGGGCCGCCATTTTGAGCTGCTCTGCATCATCCTGTTTAAGAATCCCTTTGGCGACCAACTTGTTCAGAATCGCGTCCGCGGTAGCTTGGGCCTCCGCGGAGGCGACCAGCGCTAAACACGCCGCCATGCCAGCCACGATGCCCGCTGATTTACATCTCAGATTCATTAGAAGTTGGTTTTAACGTGCTTCTTGCAGGTGGAGCCGTTCGATGTCCGGCCTCGCCATTAAAACCTCAAGGTCAAGTCCATTTGGATGATTTGAAACCTGTTGATCGGATTTGGCAGCGGCAAATCGGCGTTGTAACCGCCCGTGCCCAGTTGGTCGTCGATGCGCTCGGCCAAACCGTAGCGGAGGGTGCCGATCATGGCGTCGGTGAAACTATAGGCAAAGGCGGTGTAAATTCCTTGCAAATTGCCACGGCCTTCAAAAAAATCCGAATCCAGCAGGTTGGGGTCCAGCGCATATTGTTCGACGCGCTGCCAATAGGCCCGCGCTTCCCACGTGCCCTTCTTGGACGTGGTGCCATACACCAAACCTAAATTATTCCCGACCGCCAAGCCCAGTTGCATGGCCTCGTCCTGGTTCAATTGGACGCCGCCCGGAAAAGCCGCTTTCCCTCCCACCGCGTAGGCCGCGCGCGCCCGATCGTTCCCCTCGAAATTGATGCTGAAATCGCCAAACGCCCTGGCATCCAAGGAACCGATCTTGAAGTTTATCTCCATGGGCAGTTCCAGAATGGCCAGATTGTTGATCCCAGTTTGGTTGTAGCTGGTAAGGTTGTTATAGCTGCCTGGCGGCTCGTAAACGAAAGCGCCGGGGAGGGTGGAAGGGATGGAAGGGGTGACAGTTCCTGGAGCACCGGTAGAGGAAACCCCTGGGGCAAACGTGTATCCGCTTATTCCCTGGCCCACGAACGGGCCGTAAAATCCGTCGCTCGCGTTTCCATGTCCCACATAAGTATAGACAACGGGCGCGATTTTGACCGATAGATTGGTGCGCATGTGATAGGTTCCCCCCAACTGCCATGCCAGCAGGTAGGCGTTATGGTCGGACACATCTCCCAGAAAGCTGGATGCCTCCGTGCCTCCCTGCACCGCATAATCGCTCCCGCCGGGACTGACATCCTGGTAAACATACTGGCCTAAATTCGCAAAAAAGTCCACCGGGCCGTACGTGAATTTGAGTTTTTCCACCGCTCCTTCCGGCGTGTAGTCCGAATCCCAAACCATTGGAGTGGTATAAAGCGGCTGCGGCACCCTGCCGAACGAAAGGTCCAGCCACGGAGCCGGACGCCATCCCAGATATGCCAACCCGACATAGACGCTGTAATTGTTGGCCTTGCTGAACGGACCGTAGTAGGGGGATGAGCCGCCGCCGCTGCCGTTGCCGAAGGTGTTCCAGGTTGACCGCTGATTGGGCGAAGTCTCCAGTCTTAAACCGTAATAGCAGTCATCGGGCAAGTCGCCGCGCACCCCGATGCGCAAGGAGTAGCGCCAGCGGTTTTCCGCGTCGTAAACGCTCCCGGCCTCCGGTCCGAGTTGGGCGGCACGGTATTCGTAGCGAAATCGAAGATCGCCGTACAACTCCATGCTCTTGATGACGCTGCTGAGCTTGAACTTCTGGGCCTCCGCATTGTTGGAGCCGACCGCGTTGTTGGTCTGGGCTTCCTTTTTGATCTGCTCCGCCTCGTCCGGGCTCAGAATGCCCCTGGTCACCAACTTGTCCAGCAGGGCGTCGGCGGAGATCTGGGCCCTGGCCGGTGCGGCCAGCGCCAGACACGCCGCCGCGCCAGCCATCATACCCGCTAATTTACTTCTCAGATTCATTATTAGTTGGTTCTAATGTGCTTTTAGCAGGCCCTTTGATACAATCTTTTTTTGGCGGCGCAAGGGTTATTTTGTGACAATTGCGCGACAGGCCCCAACGTGACGTTTCTGTTACATCCGCGCTTTCAGGCCATAATGCCTTGACTCAACGGCGGGCTTTGACGAAAGTCCCAGCCTCTTGATCGCACGATGACAGTCGGATTCCGCGCATTCCTCCTCCAGTCGCCCGGGCAACGCCGCCAGGTGTGGCTGGCGCTGCTTGCCGCCCTGGCGCTGTGCCTTCTGGCCTTCCCGTCTGTGTCCGTCGCGGCTCCGACGGTTCTCTATTCCTTCACCGCCCCAACATCCCCAAGTGCTTCGCCCGCAACAAACAGCGACGGCATCGCCCCGGATTCCAAGCTGGTTCTGGGCAGTGACGGGAACCTGTATGGAACGACGCGGAGCGGCGGCGCCTGCGGAGCGGGTTCCATTTTCCGCGTGACCCCCGCTGGCAGCCTCTCCAATTTATATTCGTTCCCGGCGGCCGCCAACAATTCCGGCGAGGTCGTTTACAACTTGGGTCCAAACGATTTGACGCAGGGAACTGACGGGAATTTTTATGGCACCACCCGGAGCGGCGGCTCCAACTTCACCGGCACGGTTTTCGTGGTTTCCCCGACTGGAGCGTTTACCAACCTGCACACGTTCGCCGCGGAATCCAACAACGCTTCCGGTGTGGAAACCAGCGCCGACGGCGCGACGCCGGTGGGCGCGCTGGCGCAGGGGAGCGATGGAAATTTTTATGGGACGACGCAATACGGCGGCGCCAACGGCACAGGCACGATTTTTCAAATCACCCCTGTCGGCGCGTTCACCAGCTTGCATTCCTTCAGCAGGCCGGCTTCCGGCTCCGCCACCACAAACGGGACCGTGCCCAACGCTCTGACGCTGGGAAGCGACGGCGCTTTCTACGGCACCACACAGCAAGGTGGCGTGGACAATGCGGGAACATTTTTCAAATTCACCCTGGCAGGCGGCTTCACCCAGATTTATTCGTTCAATGGCGAGGCGCCCGGCGGCAACCCGATCACGCCAGATTCCACCCTGGTGCAAGGCCCCAACGGAAATTTCTTCGGAACAAGCGCTTTTGGAGGCTCGCAGGGGGGCGGCTCCATTTTTGAAATCACCAACACCGGCGGCGCGAACGTGCTCTATTCATTTTCGCTGCTCAATGCCGGCGCGACCGCTGCCCTGACCCTCGGAGCGGACGGCAATTTCTATGGAACGACCGCGGCCAACGGATTGAACGGCGAGGGGACATTCTTCAGCATCACGCCAACGGGTGATTTTGGCGCCTACTCCTTCAGCCCGCTGAACACCAACTCTGCCAACGCCGATGGCGCGAACCCTTCCGCCGCTCCGACCGCCGACAGCGCCGGCAACATTTACGGGACTTGCGCCGCAGGGGGAACGAACGGTTCCGGCGTCATTTTCACGATTACCGACTCCCTTTTCGCCCCGCCATTCTTCGTCGCCGGCTCCAAACCAACCCCGGCGCAGACCAACGCGCTGGCCGGTTCTTCCATAACGCTCTCCCATCCCGCCCAAGGGGGCGCGCCGTTGAGCTATCAATGGTTGAGAAATGGGACGAATTCCTTGACCGATGGCGGCGACCTCTCCGGTTCGGCGACCAGCACTCTGATTATCAGCCCTGTTTTCTTTCGCGATGTCGGAAGCTACGCGCTGGTCATCAGCAACGCTTGGGGCGCTTTGACCAGTTCCGTGACGGTTCTGACCGTGAAGCCTCCCGGCGTTTCGATAACGTCGCCGAAGCCCAATGCGCGCACCAATTCAACCGTGTTCGCGGGAACGGCCACCAACGCGCCGCTGTTCCCCGGCACCGATTCCGGTGATGTCCGTCTGACTGGCGTGAATTGGTCCATCACCAGCCTCCTCAATGGTTCCATCATCACCAATGTGGCCGGCGTTGCCGCAGGCTCGGGCGGCGCGTCCAATTGGTCATTTACGGCGACTCCGTACCCCGGCACGAATATCCTCTCTGTGCGGAGCGTGGATGTTTCGGGAGACGTCTCGCCCGTTGTTTCCCGAACCTTTTTTTACGAAATGCAGAGTAAATTGACCGTCCTCACAACTGGAAGTGGAACGGGCAGCTTCAGCATCGCCAACGGCGCCAAGCTCAATGTGGGGGAGAGCTACTCCATTACCGCCAGACCCAGTTCCTCGGTGTTCAGCAATTGGGTCAGCAGCAATGTGGCTGGCAGTCTGGTCATAGGCTACGATCCAACATTCGCGTTCGTCATGCAGTCGAATCTGGTTTTGACAGCCGATTTTATCTCGCGGCAGCCTCCCGCCATCTTCATATCCACCCCGAAGGCCAAGGAGCGCACCGGATCGAACGTCTTCGAAGGGACTGCGGCCTGCGCGCCGGTGTTGCCTGGAGTCAATCCCGACAACGTCCGGCTGACCAACGTCCAGTTTTGGTTGACCAACGACGCCACCGGCTCGGTCGAAACCAGCGGATTTGCGGCGCTGACTTCGGGCGCCGGTGTCTCCAACTGGTCCATCACGGTGACTCCCGCGGCTGGCACGAACACCTTGGCGGTGCAATGCTCGGACGTTTCCGGTGGCGTCTCGCGCATTGAGTCCCGAACCTTCTTTTACAAAAAGCCGGCTCTATTTGCCCTCACCAACCTTGGCAATGGAACCGGCACGTTCACGTACACCGCTTCCGTGGCCCGCGACACCCCTCCCACCAACGGCGCCATGCTCAACATTGGCGAGGGCTATACGATCACCGCCCAACCGCACCCGTTTTCCACTTTTAGCAAATGGGGCGGCAGCGCCAGCACCTCCCAACGGGATCTGTCGTTCATTATGCAGCCAGGCTATGCATTGACGGCGACTTTTGTCGAGACTCCTCCCAAGGTGACCATCTCTTCCCCGACGGCCAATCTCCGCGCGGCTGCCACGAATATTGTTTTCAAGGGCGCCGCATCCGGCCATTTTCCCATTTCCAATGTTTTCTGTTCCCTGTCTGACACCAACGGTATCGCCAAGCTGACTGCGGGCGCCGGCAATGTGTCCGATTGGTCCATCGACTTTGTGCCCTCGCCCGGCTTCAATACCCTGACCGTATCTTGCGAGGATGTGAACAGCAACTATTCAACCACAGTTACCCGCAAATTCTTCTCCGAAGTTCGGTCCCGGTTGAGCGTGACCAACGCCGGGCTTGGACACGGCAACTTCAGGGGCGCGGCCTCCGTCGCCGGCAACATCGTCCCAGCCGACGGCGCGATGCTCAACATTGGAGAGGGTTATACGATCACCGCGATACCGGACAAATTCTCCCTGTTCAGCAATTGGGTCGGCACGGCGGATAACAACTCCGTGGCCGGGAGCGACACTCCGAAACTGTCGTTTGTCATGCAGTCAAACTTGGTTTTGACAGTAACATTCGTCACCAATTTCTTCCCTCCCGCGGCCGGGAAATACAACGGCCTCTTCTTTCCCGCCACCGCCGTCAGCAGGGAAACATCCGGGATGCTCTATAACCTGGTGCTCCGGGACACGGGAGCGTTCAGCGGCAGGCTCTTGATCGCCGGGACGAATTATCCTTTCGCAACTAATTTTAACGCTTCCAGCAACGCCACCTTGGCTGCCGGCCCGTTGGAACTTGCCCTGACCCTGGACACCGCAATACCGCAAATCACCGGGACTGTTTCCTCCAATTTTACCTCTTATTTGACCGCCGATCGGGCGTCCGATTTTCTGCCGTCGGCGGAGTACACCATCCTTTTTTCGCCGTCCACCAGCAATGCGCCGCCGGGGAATGGTTACGCTCTGGTCACGAACCGTGCGGGCATCGTTACTCTCAGCGGCGCGCTGGCCGACGGAACCCGCTATAACCAGGCCGTGCCTGTCTCGCGATCTGGCGACGTTCCTGTTTACGCCAGCCTCTACACCCAGAACGGTGACACGCACCCTGGCGTGCTGATGGGATGGATCAACCTCACAAACCTCCAGGCCGCCGCCCCTTCCAACACCCTGGCATGGATCAAGAAGCCGTATCCGACTCCCGCGCTCTACACGAATGGCTTCACCAACCTTCTCACCACCCAAGGCGCGCTCTGGCTTAATCCCCCCGCCAAGACGTCCGCTATTTCATTAAACGGCGGAGAAATGGTCATCTCCAACACCGGTCTGTTCCTGGACTTCACCAACGTTGTTGTGAGCGACAACAAACTGACAAACTCGGGTGATGTTCCGACCAATTCCCTGTCCGGCGTCATCAACCCAAAGACCGGCCTATTGACACTCATCTTCGCCAATGGCAGCAGGCCGGCAACCAATTCCAGCGGCCATGTAATAAGCGGCAAGAGCCATGAAACCACTGCCGCCAATGGAGCGATCATTCAGAACACGACCAACGCTGGAGGGTACTTCCTTGCCCAAACCAACGCTGGTTCCTTCAATTTGCAGCCCTAGGTGAAAATCACTTTGCGGGGACGGGTTTCCAGCGAACCGTGTCGCTGATGAACATTTGGACGGGCATGTATCCCAATGGCGCTTTGGTCAGCGGAAAGCCCGCGGGCACCGCGCCTTGAGGCGCTTCCGATGCCGGCAGGCTGCCCAGCATGAAGCGTCCCCAACCGCGTTGGTTGTCAAGCATCTCCGAAAGAAACGGGCGGTCGGAGGTTCGTTCCGTCAAGTAAAGCGCTTGGACGGGCTTGATTTGGTACAATTGCGCGAATGTGCCGGCGTCATCGAGCGTCAGCCACGCGCAGGGCCGGTCGCCGTACCAGGCCACCGCCCAGGGAATATCGCTCATCATCAGCTCATCGGGCTTCATCATCAGCGCGGTTCTCTGGATTTGAAACGGGGAGTAAGGGGAAATGGCCGCGCGTTCCGGCGGGCCGGCCAGGACCAGCAACAGCGGCGCGCACATCACGAGAGCAAAAAGCGCCGCCACGCCGTTGCGGAGCCTGGGATCGGGAAGCATCATCTGATCGAGCAAGGTAAAGAAAAAGCCTGTGCCAAAGACCAGGACCAGCGGCGCCAGGAGCGCGAGCAGGTTTTCCGAGTTGATTTCCGGCGATTCGACGCTGAGATACGTTTGCCCCAGGGGCTGCGCCACGGCCATGAGCGCCAGACTCCACAGGAGAAAGGCACGCAGACGCCGCAAAGACGGACGGCGAAAAGGGAGCAGCAGGCCGCACAGAAAAAAGGACCATGCCCAGTTGCCGCCAAGCCGGGGCAGGTCATTCCGCAAAATCTTCTGTTCGTTGACCACGAATTTGTTGAGCACGTCCCCCGGTCTGATGAGTTTGAGGCCGGCGGCGGCGGGATCAAAAGAACGTTCCACGCGGTCCTCCTCAAATGGGCGCGTGTTTTCCAGGAGCGCGTAGCCCGCGGTGCCAAAGGGGGTGTGGCTGAGCGCCAGATTGCGCGCAATCCAGGGCGCCATGACGACCAGGAATGAAAAGGCCGCCAACAGGGACAGTTTTCCCCGATGGCGCTTGAAAAAGAAGCAGGTGAACAAAAGGACCGGAATCATCATCCACGCAAAGGAGTATCGGCTCAATCCGCCGATCCCCGCCAGCGCGCCCGCGGCCGCCGCCAGGGCAAGCGACGGTCCCGGCGCCGGCGGACTCTCCCGGTTCTCGCGCCCCTCCATTGCCACCAGGCACCAGACCAGCAGGAGAAAGATCAGCAGCAGCCACATTGTTGACAGGCCGGATAGACTGAATCTCCAGTAAGTCTCGCTGCCGGCAAAGAGGATCGCCGACACCCAGGCCACCCCGGTGTCAAACAACCCCCGCGCCACCTGGAAGAGGACGAGAACCGCGGCAAAAAAAAGCAGTTCATTGAAAATGACAATCAACAATTCAGGCTGATAGGACCAGAGATGGCTCCGATTGACCGCGAAGTTGAATGGAAAAACCTTCATCAAGCCCGCCAGCACAAATGGGTAGCCGGGCGCGATGCTCAAATCCGGCACAGGCTGATCGAGCACCTCTGGGGCGCCGTCAGGGGCGGCGCGTTGAAGCAAGCCAATGGCTGAGGGACGAATGGAGTCAGTGGTGTAGCCCGCCCACGCGGCCAAATGCCGCCCCATTTGGGCGGACTCCATCGTTTCCCGGCTGGAAAAACCGTGGCCGGGGTGCAAATTGAACCAAAGAGCCAGGAGGATGAAGCCTATGAGAGCGCTGGAGAGCTTGAAAATCCTGCCCCCAGCCCCTTCTTCGAAGTTCCACAACCTCCATATAAACGACTGTATCCAATCAAGCATGGTTTTTCGGGGGAGCCTGAGAGTGAGGATCTGCTCCTCCGCGGCCGGGGCCGTCTGATCCGGCGCAGTCGGCAACGGGACGGGGCTTTGTGTGGCGGCGGCGCCGTGCGAGGCGGGCGGCAGGTCGCGCTGCACGTTTATCCTTGGGAGCACCCGCGAATCCGTCGAAGCTGCCGGGCAAGCCTGATTCCGCAGAGGCTCAACGCGGCCAATCCCGCGCCTATGGCGCCCGGTTCGGGAACCGAGGGGGGGGCAGGAGGGGCTGTGTAGCCATAGTCAACCTCGATGGACCCGTACGAAAACCCGTTGCCGCCGAAGAAAAGCCCCGAACCGCTTGTTCCAGAATAAGTGCCAGCCAAGTTGGCAACCGTAAGGTTGATTGAAATATCCCCCGCTCCTTCATAAAGGCTAAAGTCTCCCGGCGCGATGCTGGCAATGGTACTGGCTTGAGGAAGGAATGAGGTGCTCGCGACGGTTAAGCAGGCGCCGGCAGACACGGTGCCGGAAGCAGGTCCCGCGGCGCCCGTTGCCGACGTTGTCAAACCAATCAAGGGTGTAACATTCACCGGAACCGTCGCTGTCACCGTCACCGGAACTGTCGCTGTGGCGTCAGAATAACTCAGATTTCCCATCGCGTAGTTGAAGACGTCCGAGGTGACGGTGTCGAACGAAGTCATCGTTATGGTCACGCTGTCAAGAGTGCCAAGAGAAGTGTCAAACGCTCCAACGCTCAAGGTCGCGCTTGAGCCAAGGGGCAAAGGGGAAGCGGGGGTGCCGTAACTCGCGCTCTCGGTCTCGGTTTGAATGGCGGCGTGAACGGGACTGGCAAAAGCAATCAACGCACAAACAAAACCCATAGGGACCGTTGGGGGTCTCTTTATCATAACCAGTTTTTTTCCAGCCTACAGCATTCTATCGCGCTCAATATGGGCAACACTCAAATGTCTCAATATATCGAATAACTCTGACATCGGCAGGCAGTCCAAGCTCACCCATTTCGGACATCTATATCCCAATTTCGGACACATGAAACCGTGAATCGAAATCCGTCAAACTGCTGGATTCCCTCTGAATTTGATGATATTTCGCGGCGCGAATCCTGCGCGGGGCATCGAATCTGGTTTTCGTAACCAAACCGTTACAAGACGATAGGCGCGTTTCAGGCATTTGAGCAACGGGGCCGGCGCATCCGATCAAGAGCCGCAAATCCACAAAAACATAAGAAGCTGAACAAAAACAGATTCCCGGGTTCAGGTACCGCTGAGAACGTGTAATCAACCTCGACGGAGCCATAATCGCTGGCAAAGCCATTGAAGGACAACCCACTAGGCCCGTTTCCGGAGAAGTTTCCAGCAAAAGCGGCATTCAGGACGAAGTTGAGGGTGCCTCCGCCTTCGTATGCTGCGAAATCCGACGACGGGACGAACGAAAGGGAGGAAGTTGAAGCGGACGCTGATGGCCCCAGGGCAAAAGTTGGCGCCGTCGGTGTGCCAGCACCGATCAAACCGCTGAATTGCGGTGCCGTTAACGTTACCGAAGCTCCCGCGCCATCGGGACCCGTTATGGCAATTTTCCCCGCTGCTTCAGCATTGGTGAAAACTGTCGCCACCCCGACATTTGCCACCTCAGCCTGCAGGACGCCAGTGGTATTCAAGGTCACCTCGATGTCGGTGAGATTGCCCAAAGAGGTATCAAACTGCGGGAGAGGCACGACGGTCGGGAAATCGGTCCCATTGACCGCCAAAGGGGCGGAAGATGAGCCGTAGGTTTCAGTGAAGGATTCCGTGTCGGCGAAAGCACGCAGGCCGAGACAGGTCAAGGCGGTTCCCGTCGTGATCAACATCCACAGCGTTTGGTTTGGTTTCATGCTTCCCTACCCTTAGTGTATCCGCGCGATTTTGTAAACAAGGAATTGGCCCCGTCGCAGGCTATCGAGAGGCCTTATCAACTTTCTGCTTTTCCTCTTGCTGGTTGCGGTCCCAGCGCGGCTTCCAAGATGGGGAGCAGCCGCGGATCCACCGGCAAACCCTCTTTCCAGCGCGATGTTTGGAGTCTAAGGCTGAAGTCTTCGGATTGCTCAAGCCATTCGAGTTTTTCACGAAAGGTGGTTTCCAAACCAAGCAGCAGAGCGTGATCGCGCGCGCCTTGCGCCGTACACCAGCGCCAGCCGGGATGATTATCAAATTCTTCCTGGCTCATTTGCCAAACTCCTTCTTCAGCTCCTGAAGCCGCTCCAGGCCGGCGATGTCAGCCAAATCCTGCGGACGAGCTGCGGCTCGTTTCATCCTCAATAGCGTCTCAAGACGGATGACCGGCGCGGTGTCATTGCCCGCCACCATTTCGCGCCGGGCCAACCCATAGTCCGCGGAAAAATCGAACGGCTCATACACGAAGACGCCAACCGGAGTTCGCCGATGCGCGTCACACCACAGTTGCAGGACGGTCATGTCCTTCTCCCGCCGCCACGCCTCCCGCAACGCCGGTTCGGCAAATTGTTCGGGTGTCACCGGAATTCTCATCTGGTAGCCTAATGCCATCACGGCCCGCAGTCCGCGGCTGATATTGTCCCGATCAAGGCCTATCACAAGGTCCACGTCGTTCGTAAACCGTTCATAACCATGCGCAATCACGGCCAGCCCGCCGACAATCAAATATTGGACATTTGCGCCATTCAACGCCTTCACCACGGACTCCACACTGCGGACTTCCATGAATCAAACGTTGAGTCAAAAGCTGGGATTTGGAAAGCGGAAACCCAAAACTCACCCCGATCCTTGTCGAAACGAGGGCGTCCTTCACCGAACAGGTGAGGCCGGCAGGGCGACGCCCGGAAGAGCCTTCTCCCGCGGAATCGGCTCGGCAGGAGCCTCGCGCTACAGGGCTTCGCAATGGATTGGGGCAACCAAAAAAAAGGCAAAATGGGCTTGACCGGTGGGTTGGGGGGTGCTGTAATGGGGTAAGCTAGTAATCGATTTGGGGTTTACCGGCGCAAGAAAATCAATTTTTTTCCTGCAATGCAGGTTCGCAAGTTGCCGGTAAAAGCGATGAAAAAGCGTGTTATAGTCGGGGTATTTGTTGCCGGGCGTCCTCCCTTGGACATGCCTGAATCAAAGGTATTATTTCCGCCGCCCGGCCTTGGGGCATGTCCGTCCGTCCTCTTCCATGCGCCATGGATTAGCCTTCCCTGATATGCATGCGTCAAATTTAGCATGGTATTGCGCGAGAACGAAGGCGAAGCACGAACACATCGCGGCGGCCAACGTGGCCAAGAGGCTGGGATTGGAAGTGTTTCATCCGCGTTTGCGCCTGGAGCGGGCGACGCGGCGGGGGTTGATGAGGGTCGTCGAACCGCTGTTTCCATGTTATATCTTTGTCCGCTGCGTGCTGGAAAATCGCATAGATGAGATTCGACACGTAACGGGCATCAGCAGTTTGGTGCATTTTGGGCGGAAGATTCCGGCTGTGCCGGATGCAGCCATAGCTGAATTGATGCAATGCTTTGATTCCGAAGCACCTATGATCGTTGAGGATGGCGTGGTGCCCGGTGTCCAGGTGACGATTGTCGAGGGATCGTTCATGGGTTTTTCCGGAATGGTGGTTCGGACATTATCGGCCGGGCAAAGGGTACAGATATTGCTTGATTTCTTGGGTCGCATTACTTTGACAGAAATAGATCGAAAATCGTTGAGCGTGGAGAATCGGAGCGCGGCCCAGCGGCTTCCGCTATTGGCGACACCCGGATTCCCGGATGTAACGATGGCGGGATTAAGCCGGCTGTGAGAGGCCGGTTTTTGATCGGGGAGCAAATCAGGGCGGATCGAATGGAGAGCGAACAAGTTGGCGAACCAGAGACACGCCAGCAAGTGCGGAGCATTATTTGAATTTCGCTTGCATTCCCCGGCTCTCGTGGTAAAGTGGTTAACTAGGCTCGTATTAGGGGTGATACACGCGCAGAACTTGAGCAAACAGGCTGTGGCCCGCGGTGGGATTTTCGGCCTTATCAGCGGATTTGCGTGAAGCTATCGGCGGACGTTCAGCGGTTCGGAACCTGTCGGATGATCTTTGGTGGTCGTCAGGATTTGGTTTTTGACGCGGCGTGTAAAAAATTTACTTCAAACTATTCCAGACTGGCGGGACGCATTGGGGCGCGGCTGGTCGTTGAATTCCATAGCGGAGGCCTTTTGCCTGGGCTTCCAACAATTTCATGTTCAATACAGACCAACTAACAACCTCGGGAGCGGAGTACGTTCCGGTGGCAGCCCATTCTCCAGTGGCGGGAGAGATTCCGCCTGGCCGAATCCCGCCGTGGAAGCGCATTCTGGATGTGGCGGGCGTTCTCCTGGCGCTTCCGATTCTGATACCGGTGGGAATCGCCCTGGCGGCGATCATCAAGATCGTTTCGCCGGGACCTGCCTTTTTCCGGCAGCAGCGGGTGGGGTATTTGGGGAAACGGTTCATGTGCGTGAAGTTCCGGACGATGAAAGTCAATTCCGACACGACGGTTCACCAAAATCACTTGAAGGAGTTGATGACGGGCAACGGTCCGACGCGGAAACTGGACTGCAAGGGTGATCCGCGGGTCATACCTGGAGGGTTTCTGATGCGGTCGCTGGGAGCGGATGAGTTGCCGCAGGTCATCAATGTGCTGCGGGGCGAGATGAGCCTGGTTGGCCCGCGGCCCTGCACGCCTTATGAATATGATTTGCTTTCGCTCCGCCACAAGAGGCGGTGTGGGGCGCCGCCCGGTTTGACAGGTTTGTGGCAGATCAGCGGCAAGAACCGGACGACATTCGAGGAGATGATCAATCTGGACCTGCACTATGTGAAACACAAATCGCTTTGGCTGGACCTGAAGATAATCGCCCTCACGCCACTGGCGATCATGGCGCTGGTCTGGGAGATGAGGATTCTCCGCAAAAGCGGCCTCCCGCAGGGGCCGAGTCTGATTAAAAGCCGCCCGGTTTACGAAGAAAAGCCCGCGTCTCGATTTCCTGGAACGCTACCTGCTCGTGAGTAATTGTTCGCAAATGAGAAAAACATATGTCTAAACAAATAAGACTAGGCGTTGTGGGCTGCGGCTACTGGGGGCCGAATCTGGTGCGCAATTTCCGTGCTCTGCCGGAGTGCCAGCTCAAGATGATGTGTGACATCAGCAAAGACCGCCTCAAGCATTTGACCTCTCTCTATCCGGAGGTGGAGGCGGAACTCAATTTTGACCACATGCTCAACGGCGTGGGCCTTGACGCCGTGATCGTCGCCACCTCTGTCAAACTCCATTTCCCGATGGCCAAGGCCGCCCTCCTTTCGGGCAAACATGTTTTTATCGAGAAGCCGATGGCTTCGTCGTCCGAACAATGCGCCGAGTTGGTGAGTATCGCCCGGCAAAAGGGCCTGGTGCTGATGATCGGCCATACCTTCCTTTATTCTCCCGCCGTGCGCAAGATCAAGGAGATCGTGGACCGCGGCGATTTGGGTGAAATCCGCTATATTTGCGCGCGCCGCCTCAACCTGGGCTTGTTTCAAAAGGACATCAACGTCGCCTGGGATTTGGCGCCGCACGACATTTCGATCATTCTTCATCTGCTTGAACAGTTTCCCATCAGCGTCAATTGCCGCGGCAGCGCCCACGTGACGCCCGGGATCGAAGACGTGACGTCGATGAGTTTGACATTCAAGAACGACCGCTCGGCCATTATCCACAGCAGTTGGCTGGACCCGCGCAAGGTGCGCGAGATGACCATCGTCGGCAGCAAGCGCATGATCGTTTATGATGACGTGGCGTTGCAGGAAAAGATCCGGGTCTTTGACGCCCGGGTGGAGCGTCCGCCGCATTATGACACTTTTGCCGAATTCCATTATGCCTACCACTACGGCGACACTTATTCCCCGTACATCAAGCAAGAGGAACCGTTGAAAACCGAATGCCAGCATTTCCTGGACTGCATTCAGCACGACAAGGAACCGCTGACCAACGGCTCCCAAGGCACGGATTTGGTGCGAATCCTCGAAGCCTCCTCGCAGTCTTTGAAGGCGGGCGGCGGCCAGATTGTCCTGCACCAGCTTGATGCCGCGCGCTCGCCCGCCAGCCTTGGCGTGGCGCCCTTCGTCCGCGACGTCAAGGAGAAGAACGGCAAGTCCCACGTTCCCGTCGGCGTCATCGCCGAACCCCACGTCGCCTAGTCAGGGTCTTGCCTTATGAGACGCATTGATCCTGAGGGGCAGGCTTTTCGCCAAATTGCCCCTGACGTGAAGCTGGGGACGGGGGTGCGAATCTTCGGCTTTACCAACCTTTACGGCTGCGAGATCGGCGACGACGTCAAGATTGGCACATTCGTCGAAATCCAAAAAGGCGCCCGCATCGGCGCTCGCTGCAAAATCTCCAGCCACACCTTTATTTGTGAAGGGGTCGTGCTGGAGGACGAAGTGTTCGTCGGCCACAACGTCACCTTCATCAACGACCGCTATCCCCGTTCAACGAACGGCGACGGGAAACTTCAGACGGAAGCGGATTGGAAGTGCGTGCCCACGCATGTCAAGACGGGGGCCTCCATCGGTTCGGGCGCGACGTTGCTGTGCGGGATCACCGTAGGCCCGCGGGCCGTGGTTGGCGCCGGCAGCGTGGTGACGCGGGATGTGCCGGCGGACGCCATTGTCGCTGGAAACCCGGCCCGGGTGTTGCGCATTGCCAGCCCGGCCGGAAAATGAAGTGAATAGCAATTTATGAAAGTACCCTTCCTGGACCTCAATGCCCATCACCAGCCCATTCGCGAGCAATTGGACGCGGCGATTCGCGACGTGATCGACGCCAGCGCGTTTGCGGGCGGCCCGTTCGTGGCCGCGTTCGAGCGCGACTTCGCGCGCTATTGCGGGTCGAGCCAGGCGATTGGCGTAGGCAGCGGCACCGATGCTCTCTGGCTGAGTCTTCTGGCGCTGAATATCGGCCCGGGAGACGAGGTCATCACGGCGCCGAGCACATTCATGGCCACCGCCGAGGCGATCAGCTACTGCGGGGCGCGTCCGAAGTTTGTCGATATCGACGAGCAGACTTACACCCTGGATCCGGGCCTGCTGGAACGGGCCATTACGCCGCGGACCAAGGCGATCATCCCCGTCCACCTCTTCGGGCAATGCGCCGACATGGAGCCAATCCTGGAAATCGCCGCCGGACGCGGGATTCCGGTGGTGGAGGACGCGTGCCAGGCGCACGGCGCTCTCTACAAGGGCCGCAAGGCCGGGAGCATGGGAACCACTGGATGTTTCAGCTTTTATCCCGGCAAAAACCTCGGCGCGCTTGGCGAAGCGGGCGCGGTTACCACGGACGCCGCGGAGTTGGCGGCACAAATCCGGGTCCTGCGCGATCACGGCCAGCACAAGAAATATCATCATTCGAAGGTGGGCTGGAACGGCAGAATGGATGGCATCCAAGGGGCCGTTCTGGGAGTCAAACTCAAGCACCTGGACGTGGGCAACGCCCGGCGGCACGCGCACGCTCTTCTTTACGACCAACTTCTTGGCGGCTTGGAGGAAGTCATCACGCCGTCGGAGGCGCCGCACAACCGGCACGTTTATCACGTCTATGCCGTGCGGGTGAAGGACCGCGATCAAGTTCTCCAAGCCATGTCCGACCGCGGCATCTCGTGCGCCATCCATTATCCGATCCCGGTTCACTTGCAGGAGGCTTACCGGTTTTTGGGCTACGAGCAAGGCTCCTTCCCGGTGGCCGAGCGGTGCGCGGAGGAATTCCTTTCGCTGCCCATGTTCCCGGAATTGACCAGCGAGCAAATTCACGCCGTGGCGGATGCCCTCAAGTCGTGCCTCAGCGCAAGGAAGCCGTGCGCTAGCTGTGTGAAGTGATGTCAGTCGCCGCGCCAGCAGAGGAACGCGTTTCGGACAAGACCGATGACGCCGGCCCCACGACGGTCAATCCGCTACAGCGCCCGGACTGGGACTCGCTTCTGGCGGCGCATCCGCAAAGCACGATTTTCCACGAGTCAGCCTGGGCGCGGGTGTTGGGCGAAACTTACGGCCACCAACCGCTGTACGTGGTCCAATTTGACGGGAATCGCCTGGCCGGGCTGCTGCCCGTCATGGAAGTGTCAAGCCCGCTGACAGGCCGCCGCGGGGTTTCACTGCCCTTTACGGATTCCTGCCCGGCGCTCCACGCGCAAGGCTCTGAGGGCCGGGCACTCTACCAGGAGGCCCTGGCTACGGGCCGAAGGCGCCGCTGGAAGTACCTGGAATGCCGCGGCACGGATGCGGCCTGGGAAGGTTCCTCGCCGTCGCTCACCTTTTACAGCCATGTGATTGATCTTCAGCCCGGCCCGGACAGGCTTTTCAATGGGTTCGACGGATCCGTCCGCCGGGGAGTTCGCAAGGCCCAGGAGGCCGGGTTGCGGGTGGATTTTGACACGGGGATGGAAGCGATGCGGACTTTTTTCGCGCTGCATTGCCTGACGCGGCGCGGGCACGGCCTGCCGCCGCAGCCCTGGCGGTTTTTCCAGAGCATTCAAAAGCACTTGCTGGGATCGGGACGGGGATTCATCGCCACCGCGCGGTTGGGGGAAAAGCCGCTGGCCGCGGCGGTTTTTTTTTGGCACGGTCGCCAGGCGATCTATAAGTACGGGGCTTCCGATTACCGGTTCCAACAATTGCGGCCCAACAATTTGCTGATGTGGTCGGCTGTGCGGCACTGCGCCGAGCGGGGGCTGCATTCTTTGAGCTTGGGCCGGACTTCGTTGTCGAACCAGGGATTGCGCCGTTTCAAGCTGGGGCTCGGCTCGGTGGAAGAGAAGGCGCAGTACGCCAAATATGACTTTGCCTCCAAACAATTTGTCACGGACGTGGACCGGGTCGAAGGATGGTTCAACCGTGTGTTTGCCCGTATGCCCTTGCCCATGCTGCGTCTGGCTGGCGCGATGCTTTATCCGCATCTCTCTTGATCTGAAATCGTGAGTTTTATATGTCTATGAATCCAAAACAAAACAGTCCGCCGCCTCCTTCTGGTCTGGCAATGCGGGACATTTTCTATATCCTTTTCCGGCACAAGTGGATGATTGCGATCATCTCACTGCTGGCGATCGCCACGGCGGTCACGGTCAACCTCACGTGGCCGGTGCTGTACCAAACCGAGGCGAAACTTCTCATTAAATGGGTGACGAACTCCCACGCGCCGGACCAAACAATGCAAAACTCGCAATTGATGAGCAGCCCGGACGACCGGTCGGGACCGAACATCATCAATTCCGAAGTGGCGATTCTGACCAGCGAGGATGTCGTCGCGCAGGCGGTGGACGTCATCGGTCCTTCCAATTTGCTGGCCCGGGCGGGCGGCGGCTCCAACCGCGTGGAGGCGATCTCGTACGCCATGACCCACCTGACCAACGAAGTGCCCAAACAAAGCGATGTCATTATCGTCAGCTTCAAGCATCCCGACCCGGCGATGGCGCAGCAGTTCCTGTCCCAGATGATCAGCGCCTACCTGAAGAAGCACTCCGAAATCCACCGCCCCGAAATCAGCGATTACCTCCGGGGACAAATTGACACATGCAAAGGAAAGCTCAATGAGACGGATAAGGAGTTGCGCTCGGTCAAGCAGGCCGCGGGCATCATATCGCTGGACGACAGCAGGAAGCAGGCTGGCGACGAAACCGGAAGACTGGAAAGGGAGATTCGCGAAACGCAGGCGGATATGGCGGCGGAGCAAGCCATCATCGAGGGCCGGCAGAAGGTGCTCTCCCTTTCGACGCCCCTACAGAGCGGTGCCAATGTTGGGACCAATGCGCCGGCTTCCAGCAACCAGCCGCCGCCGGTTGCCGCCTCCGTCGTCGCGGAATACCAGCGGCTTAACGCCATGCTTGTCAGTTTGCGCGCCAAGGAACAGGAGCTTCTGGGCAGCTACACAACCAATAACCCTCATGTCCAATTCACGCAGACTCAGATCGCCAACACAGAGGCCAAATGCAGGCAGATGGAGGAGCAAAACCCCGCCTTGCTGGCTGTCAAACCGATGCCTGCCCCAGCGGCGGCGGCTGGTCCCGCGGGACCGGACCCCAAAACCCTGCTGAATGAGGAAATACTCAAGCAAGGAGCTTTGACATTGAAATTCCAGGTGCTCACCAACCAGTTGGCCCAGGAAAATGCCAAGTCAGCCAGCATCAGCGGGTCGGAGGGGCAGATCATTGAATTGCAGCGAAACCGCGATCTGTACGAACGGCAACTGGAATTCTATCAGACAAAGTTGGATGCCGCGGGCGCGGAACAGGCCATCGGTCCGGGCAATTCCAATGTCGCCCTGGCCGAACAACCCACCATCGCCTTTCGCAACGCCGGGAAATTGATGAAAGCCTGCATTGGCATCCTTGTTGGCGGACTGGCCCTCGCCTTGGCGCTGCCCTTTGTTATTGAATTATATCTCGACCAATCCCTCAAGCGCGTTTCCGAAATTCAGACCAAGCTCGGCGTCCCCTCTTTCATCACCCTTCCCAGGCTCAATGGCAACGCCAGACAACGCCTCAACGGCGCCGTGAAAGTCCCCCTGTTGACCGCGGGCGCCGCCGCCGCCGGCGCCGGCGAGCCGTCTGCGGTTGGGCCGTTGGCTCCGCCGGCCGGCGGTGAGATTGCGCCCTGGGATGATCAGCATGCCCTGCGTCCGTTCTTTGAAACTTTGCGCGACCGTCTGATGACTTACTTTGAGATGATCAATTTGACTCATAAGCCCAAGCTGGTCGCCATCACCAGTTGCGGCCACCATGCCGGCGTCACCACCACGGCGGCGGGCCTGGCCTCCTCGCTCTCAGAAACGGGCGACGGCAACGTCTTGCTGGTCGATATGAACGTGCGCGACGGCGAAGCGCACCACTTCTACAAAGGCAAACTCACCTGCCCGCTGGAGGAAGTGCTTGAAAAACGCGACGACGCCCTGGTGCATGGAAACCTCTACATCGCCAAGGACGGCGACCCCAACGACAAACTGCCGCGCGTCCTGCCCAAGCGCTTCAGCCACCTGGTGCCCAAGATGCGGGCCAGCGATTACGACTACATTATTTTTGACATGCCGCCCATCAGCCAGATCAGCATCACTCCGCGCCTGGCCCGGTTCATGGATATGGTCCTGCTCGTCGTTGAATCGGGCAAGACGGACAGCGACACGGCCAGGCGGGCGACCGCGCTCTTGACGGAATCCAAGACCAATGTCGGCGTCGTGCTCAACAAGAGCAGGGAGTACTTGCCCCGCAGCCTCCAACAGGACATCTAGTTTGATCTGGACAGCAATTGTAGTCTTGATTCTGGCATGCAATTCATCGACCTGAAAGAACAGTACCAGCGTTACAAGACGGAAATTGACGGCCGGATGCAGGCCGTCCTGGCCCATGGCCAATACGTGATGGGGCCTGAAGTGGCCGAATTGGAGGAAGCTCTGGCGAAATACGTTGGAGTCAAACATTGCATCACCGGCTCCAGCGGCACGCATACCCTGGAGATCGCGTTGCGCGCACTGGGCATCGGGCCTGGCGACGAGGTGATCACTGTTCCGTTCACCTGGATCAGCACGGCCGAGGCGATCGCTCTGGTTGGCGCGCGGCCTGTCTTTGTTGATATTGACCCGGAAACCTTCAACATCAACATTGACCTTCTGCCCGCTGCCATCACCCCCCGCACCAAGGCGATCTTGCCCGTCAGTTTGTTTGGCCAGATGCCCGATTACGACCCGATTAACGCGCTGGCGGCGCAACATGGGTTGCCGGTCATCGAAGACGCCGCCCAAAGTTTCGGCGCCCAACAGCGCGGACGCAAGAGCGGAGGCGTCACCTTCATTGGCAGCACCAGTTTTTTCCCGGCCAAGCCGCTGGGATGTTACGGGGACGGCGGCGCTTTGTTCGCCAACGATGATGAAATTGCGGGGAAAATGAGGGCCATCCGCACTCATGGCGGCGTCCAACGCCATCATCATCCGTTGTTGGGCACCAACGGGCGCTTCGACACCATCCAGGCGGCCGTCCTTCTGGCCAAACTGCCGCATTTCGATTGGGAAATCAAAGAGCGGGGGAGGATCGGGGCGCGCTATTCGGCCGCTTTGAAGGGCAACTGCGCCGTTCCGGCGGTGGCCCCGGGCAACACCCACGTCTATGCCCAGTACACCATCCGCATCCCTGAGCGCGACAAGGTGGCCGCGCGTCTCAAGGCGCGGGGCATTCCGACGGCGGTCTATTATCCCAAATGCCTCCACGAGCAGCCCGTCTTTTCCAAGCTCGGATATAACTTGGGCGACTTTCCGGTATCTGAAAAAGCGTCGCGCGAAGTTCTCAGCCTGCCCATGCACCCGTTCCTGACGGAAGCGGACCAGGATCGCATTATTGACGCCGTCCTGGCTTCGTAGGCACATCTGCCGGCTGCTTCCTTTCGTCTCCATGTTTCGCACTACTTTCTACTACCGCGTCAAGCCGTTCCTTCCGAGGCCGGTGCGGATGGCAATGCGCAGATGGATCGCCCGCCGCAAACGTCCGCAGGCGGGCGGGGTTTGGCCCATTCTGCCCGGATCGGAGCAGCCGCCGCCGGGCTGGCCCGGATGGCCGCGGGGCAGGAAATTCGCCTTCGTCTTGACTCACGATGTCGAGGGCCCCTCCGGCGTGGACAAGTGCCGGAAATTGATGGAGTTGGAAATGAAGCACGGTTTTCGTTCTTCCTTCAATTTCGTGCCCGAAGGCGGCTATCGCGTCACCAAGGAACTGCGGGACCAGTTGACAGCCAACGGCTTCGAGGTGGGCGTCCATGATCTCTGTCATGATGGCAGACTTTACCGGAGCCGGGAGAGGTTTGCCGCAAGCGCGGTCAAAATCAACCGGTACCTTGCGGAATGGGGCGCGGTGGGATTCCGTTCAGCCTTCATGTTTCACAATCTGGAGTGGTTGGAGGACCTGGACATCAAATATGACGCGTCCACCTTTGACACGGACCCCTTCGAGCCGCAGCCGGACGGGACGGGGACCATTTTCCCATTCTGGAAGTCGGCCGCCAACGGCCGGGGTTACGTGGAACTGCCTTACACTTTGGCCCAGGATTCCACGCTCTATTTGATCTTGGGGGAAACGACCCCTGACATCTGGAAACGGAAGCTCGATTGGGTGGCCAGCCACGGCGGCATGGTCCTGCTCAACGTGCATTCGGATTATCTGCGTTTTCCGGGAGAGCCGGCCAGTTCGCACACGTTCGACGTTGGACTCTACGAGGAGTTTCTGAAATATGCCCGTCAACGGCAGGCTGAGGCATGGCACTGTCTGCCCAGGGAAATGGCCGCCTTTGTCGAAACCTTCAAGCCGCCGCCGCGTCGAACGCCAAAGCGCGTCTGCATGGTCACCTATTCGTACTTTCTGGCCGACGCCCGCGTGACGCGCTATGCCGAGGCCCTGGCAAGCCGGGGCGACCATGTCGATGTCTTGTCGGTTCGGCGCTGGAAGGAAATGGCCGAGACAGATCCTCACCCCAACATCAATATCGTTCGTCTTCAGTCTCGCTTCGGCAAAAAGGAAGTTTCTCCCATCTCGTACCTTCTGCCGGTTCTCCGCTTTCTGTTTTCCTCGACGCGGTGGATTTCCCGCAGCCACGCCAGGCGGCCCTACGATTTCTTCCACATTCATAACATCCCGGACTTCCTGGTCTTTTCCGCCTTCTTCCCCAGGCGAAAGGGGGCCAAGGTCATCCTCGACATCCACGACATCGTCCCGGAGTTTTATGGCAGCAAATTCGCGAAAAAAGAAAACGCGACCATCATCTCCCTCCTGCGTTGGATTGAACGTGTCTCCGCCAAATGCGCCGATCAAATCATCATTTCCAACCATCTCTGGCTCGAAACCTATGCCGCTCGCACCGGCGCCGACGGCAAATGCAGTGTCTTTATTAACAACGTGGACCGCCGGATTTTTTGTCCCCGCACCCGTTTGCGCAAGGACGGCAAATTCATCATTATTTTCCCCGGCGGCCTCCAATGGCACCAGGGCGTCGATATTGCTTTGCGCGCCTTTCAGAAGGTCAGCGCTCGCGCGCCGGAAGCCGAATTTCACATTTACGGCGACGGCAACGTGAAGCAGGCACTCATGGACCTGTCCGCCGAACTGGGATTGGATGGCGTCGTGCGGTTTTTCGACCCGGTGCCTGTCCGTGAAATCGCCCGAATCATGGCGGAGGCTGATCTGGGCGTGGTGCCCAAACGGGCTGATTCCTTTGGCAACCAGGCTTACAGCACCAAGATCATGGAATTCATGTCCCTGGGCGTGCCGGTGATTGTATCGGAGACCAAAATTGACCGGTATTATTTTAACGATTCGGTCGTTCGTTTCTTTCCCTCGGGCAATCACGAGGCGCTGGCGGAGGCGATGCTCCAAATGATCGGCAACCCGGAGTTGCGCCGCCAAATGGCCGCGCGCGCTTCGGCCTACGCCGCTGACAATAGCTGGGAAAAGCGCAAGGTCGATTACCTGAACCTGGTCGATTCAGTGTGCGGCGCGTTGCCCGCCAACGGCTCCATCAGGCCATCCCTGCCGGAACCTTCCCATGCGCCTTGACCGGCAATTGACGACCAGCGTCTTTCACCCGCTGCAACGAGCCGGCTTCGGCGCCGCTCGATCCCGGCTCCCCATTCTGATGTACCACAGCCTTTCCGCTGAACCGGAGGAGGGCGTGGCTCCCTACTATAAAACAAGCACCGATCCCGTCATCTTCCGCCAGCAGATGAACTTTCTCGCCAGCCGCGGCTACAAGACCGCCGCCTTGCCCCAAGTGGTTGACTGGCTCCGCACCGGCAGGCCCATCCCGGAAAACTCCGTGGTCATCACCTTCGACGACGGTTTTCGAAGCGTATTGAAGGATGCTTTTCCCGCCATGCAACAGCATGGTTTTACCGCCACCCTGTTTCTTGCCACCGCGTTCGTGGGGGAACAAAACCGCTCGTTCAAAGGCAGGGAATGTCTCAGTTGGCCGGAAGTCCGGGAAATGCGCAAGGCCGGCATGGCCTTTGGTTCGCACACTGTCAACCATCCCGAACTGGTGAACCTTTCCGCGGGGCAAATCGAACGCGAGCTGCGCGATTCGCGGGCTGAGATCGAGCAGCGTCTGGGGGAGCCGGCGACCGCCTTTTCGTACCCCTACGCGTTCCCGCAGGGGAACCGCCCCTTCGCGAAAACCCTTCGGGACCTGCTGATTCAGGCGGGCTACACCTGCTGCGTGACCACCGAAGTGGGCCGGGTCAAGGCGGGCGATGACCCCTATCGCTTGAAGCGCCTGCCGGCCAATTCATGCGACGACCCGCAGTTGTTTCGAGCCAAACTGGAAGGCGGCTACGATTGGTTGGGATTTCCGCAACGGGCTTTCAAACTTCTCAAAAGGTCCGCTGGAGCGGCGTCTCCGGCTTCCAGCAGATGAAACCGGATATCTCCATTATCATCATCAACTGGAATTCGAAGGCATTTGTCGAAACCTGCGTCCGCTCCATTTTTGAGCAAACCCGCAATATCGAGTTTGAGATTATCGTCCTGGACAACGCCTCTTGCGACGGCTGCGGTGAGATGCTGGCGGCGAAGTTTCCAAAAGTGAACTTTATTCAAGGCGACAAGAACCTCGGGTTTTCCAGGGGCAACAACCAGGCGGCCTTGCGCGCGCGCGCGGATACGTTGTTGTTTCTTAATCCCGACACCGAAGTGCGCCCTGGCGCGATCCAACGCCTTTTTGCCGTGACAACCTCCCATGCGGATGCCGGGGCCGTCGGGGCCCGGCTGCTCAACTCGGACGGTACTTTGCAGGATAGTTGCCTCCAGGCCTTTCCGACTATTTTGAATCAAATGGCGGACGCCGCGATTTTGCGCCGCCTGTTTCCCAAGTCCTCCCTTTGGGGAACGATGTCGCTCTATTCGGGCGATTCACAGGAGGCCGCGGTGGAAGGCATTTCGGGCGCCTGCATTATGACACCAAAACCGGTCTTCGACAGGGTCGGCGGGTTCAGTGAAACGTATTTCATGTATTTCGAGGACATGGACTACTGCCTGAAAGTCAGGAAAGCCGGCCGCAGGAACTATTATGTGCCCGATGCCGAGATTATTCATCATGGCGGCAAGAGCGCTGCCGCATCGACCAGCAAGTTCTCCAGTGTCATGATGGCTGAATCCGCCTGGCGCTTCTTTGGGAAGGAACATGGACGCGCGACGGCGGCATTGTTCCGCTTCTGCATGGCTCTGAAAGCCATCTCCCGTTCGATGGGGGTGGCTCTTCTTTATCCGGCAGCGGGGACATCATCCCGCCGGACCCTGCTCAAGAACACGTTTTTCAAGTGGAAATGCGTGGCGCGATGGGCTTTGGGCGCTGAATCGTGGGTCAGGAACTACTGAGGGGACCATGACCGGGCGCACCTACGTATTGATCTCTCCGGCGCGGAATGAGCAGGCGACAATCGAAATCACAATCAAGTCGGTGCTCGCGCAAACGATCCTCCCCAGAGAATGGATCATCGTCAGCGACCGATCCACCGATCGCACCGATGATATTGTCCGGCAATCCGCCGCGAACCACGATTTCATCCGGTTGGTTCGGATCGAAGGGACGCCCGAACACAGTTTTGCCGCCGTGGTGCGGGCGACTGAAACGGGCGTTCGTTCGTTGACAACAACCGATTACTCTTACATCGGCTTGCTCGATGCGGACGTGTCATTTGCGCCGGACTATTATGAACGGCTCATCGGTGAATTTGAACGCGATCCCGAACTGGGCCTCGCGGGGGGATTGGTCCTGGACGTTGGAACCAGCCGCAAGCGCAACATTCAGAACCTCAACGAGATTGCCGGCGCGACCCAATTCTTTACCCGCAAATGCTTTGAAGTCATTGGCGGACTCCTTGCCATTCCCGAAGGCGGCTGGGACGCGATCACTTGCGTGCGCGCGCGGATGAACGGATTCAAAACAGCCACCTTTCCAAACATCGTCATGGACCACCTCAAGCCCAGGAATGTCGCCAAAGGAAACCTGTTCAGCCGCAACTGGCAGCTTGGCGTGCGCGATCATGCTTTGGCGGCGCATCCGTTGTTTGAAATCGCCAAGTGTTGCAGCCGCTGCCTGGATTCCCCGCCCCTGCTCGGCGCGCTATCCCGCCTGACGGGCTTCGCCTGGGCCTCCGTCAGCGGACACAATCACGCCCTCCCCGCCGATGTCGCCGCCTTCACCCGCGCAGAGCAGTTGCGGCGAATGAGGGTTTTCTTTAAGCCGCTGAGACACAGCCCAGTCGCCAAGTCCAATAATAAGGCAATGTCCGGCCCGGCAGATTAACATGCCGGGTCATTGTTTCGAGCGCGTCCTCATTGGTTTCGAGCACGCAGCATGGATGGAGATTCCGCTGGCGCTGGAAGACTCGGTGGAAGAATTGGCACCAAAAATGCTATTTCGCAACATAAAGGACGCAACCGCGTCAATGAATTCGGGCCAAACCGGTGTCCGCCGCCGCAGTCCGCAGTGGGGAAAGACCTGACTTGGCATCCGAAAATGGTGGTCGGATGCCCTTGCATGGGTTTACAATGCAAAACCTGGAGATGCCAAATGAAAGAACAGCGATTTTTTAACAGCCTCTTTAACCCAAGAGCAGCGGGCGCCTTGATGAAACTCGCGGCAATGGCTTTCGCCTTGGCGCAGATGGCCACGACGGCAAAAGCCGTCGAGTATTACGTGGATTATTCAAACGGCTTCGATACCAACGCCGGCACAGCGCAAACTACCGCGTGGCAGCACTGTCCGGGCGATGTCCAGGCGTCGGCGAACGCAAATCGCACCCTTCAACCGGGGGACACCGTCTATTTCAAGGGCGGCGTCACGTGCGTTAATCCCCGAGTCAATTGCAACAGTGGCTCGCTGGTTTGTGCCGGCTCCACTGGGAATATTTCGGGAGGCGGCGTCTTCACGGACGCCGCGGCGAATTTCTCATCCGTTCAACCCGGTGACTTCATTTACGTTTACAATGGCGTCACAAACGGCGTGTTTGTCGAATCCTGCGGGTGCTGGTGCATAACGAATGTGACGGGCACAAATTTGACTGTTCAGGGGTTCGATGCGCTTGCGGATGCCGCCAACCGGTTGACGTATGTGGTCTGCCGCTTTATTACGTTTACCAGCCGCCAGGATTTCGGCTCCGGGCCGGCGGTGCTTGACGGCTCGGGCACGAACCGGTGGTATTTTAAATTCGGCAATTTCAACCGTTTTTCAGGGTTGACCTTTCAGAACTCGGAACAGGTGGTGACCGGGACCAACAGCAGCGATACCGCGTGGGGCATTATCGAAGAAAGCGGTTCCACTCCCTACCAGGGTTTGCTTGTGGACAACTGTCTTTTCACCAACATTTACTCGAGCACATACCTCGGAAGCACTCCCGTGCAGTACCAGGTCTTTCAGCATAATATCGTCCAGAATTACTGCGGATATGGCCTTGATACCGGCAATTATTCACTTGTCCAGGACAATTTCTTCACCAACGGCATAGCCAGCGCCAGAAGCGCCGGCGCTTATTCGGTCATCCGGTTTAATTCTGTGGTGGGCATGTTTACGATCAATAAATACCATTCCGATTGCATTGGGCCGCTCTTCAGTCCCTCCGCAAGCCCCGGCAGCAACGGTTACGGCTGGATTTATGCGAACTGGCTTGAAAACGCCGTGCAAGGCATCATGTTTGAATATAACAATAACGGCACGCACGACTGGACGGTCGCCAACAACGTTTTTGTCGGCCATTTTGGCAACGACGGCAAAGGACAGGGAACATCGGCCATCATTGCCGACAATTCACCCAATCTCAGAATATATAACAATATCTTCATGGGGACCAACAATGCCTGCGGTTGGGACAGGGCGATTGCGTTGGACGTTGGACCCGCCTATATAACCAGCAGCACCAACGTCTCAGTTGTGGAAAATATATTTTACAACCCGTCAAGCGTAATGCAAATGGGAATGATGAATGTCACAAACATTATTGTGCCGACGCTGTTTATCCACGGCAATCACTATCATGTGCCGAACTACAGTAAAGGCGACAGCGCGGACTGGAACGTAACCGCCGGCGGGAAGAAGACGCCTTATTTGTACAGCCAATGGACGAATTTGTTGGGATTCGACAGCGACACAAATTCCACGCACAATGTTGATCCAGGTTTCCTTCATCCCAACGACACATATACCAACATAGATGTTCATGTGAGGGCCGGCTTTCAGTCCACAAATACATTTACCAATTTGAATGTCCTCCTTCGTGATCCCTCCCGCACGTTCAGGGTCAGAACTTCGTTGGGAACCAACGCATCGTGGGGCATCGGCGCATACAGCATCCTGTTCCCGGCGAGCGGTCTTAAGGTCCAAAGCCAATAATGCAACTTGGGTACTTCGTACTGGCACTCGCGTCGATTCTGCTCCTGCTTGTGTCACGACACCTTGTCGTGACTGTGTTTTTGGCCGCGGTCATCGTTCTTTCGGCTTGTCCGGGGCTGATGATCGGCGGCCTGAATATTTACGCGGTGCGGGTGCTCATCCTGGCGGGATTGGTCCGCGCGTTGGCGCGGCCGTCGGAGAGACCGGCGATCTTCCCCGTGGCCACGGACTGGATCCTGGTGCTGTTTGTCGTCGCCGCGCTTTTCGCCAGCGTCTTTCATCATTCGATTCAAAAGACGTTCATTGCCAACGCTGGAACCGCCAGCGACGCGTTTTTCTCCTATGTCCTGTTCAGAAGATGGATCACGTCATTGGATGACGCGGTCTGGTACCTGAAGAGCCTGCTCATTATTCTGATCCCCGTCGCTGTTCTGATGCTCTTCCAATACGCGACGGACAGAAACTTGTTCAGCTATTTGGGCGGTGTTCTCACGAAGGCGGAACTTCGCAACGGGTTGGTGCGCGCCAATGGGCCGTTCCGCAGCGCCCTGATCGCCGGAACAGAAGCCGCTGTTTGCCTTCCTATTTGCATCGCCTTCTGGCGCAGCGGGAAGAAGTCCGAGCGTCTGCTTGCCAAGGCAGGCCTGTTCGCATCGGTGGCCATACCTTTCACGGCGACGGCGAGCGGACCATTGATGACGCTCGGCTTCGGCATCGTCGCCATGGTTGTTTGGAAGCAGAGGAGCCGCCTGCGCCTCATTTTGCGCCTGAGTCTGGTTGCCCTGATCGTCCTGCACCTGGTCATGAAAGCGCCGGTGTGGTATCTGATGGCGCACATTGATTTGTCAGGCGGGAGCAACGGCTGGTTCCGGGCGCGGCTCATTGATGCCGCGATTGATCACTTCAGGGAATGGTGGCTGGGGGGCACGGATTTCACCAAAGACTGGATGCCAACGGGAGTTACGTGGAGCGAGGACAACAGTGACATCTGCAACCACTACATCCTGATGGGCGTTGTGGGCGGATTGCCGCTCATGGTCATCTTTATCGCCATCATCGCATCGTGCTTCCGCCATTTGCGGCGCGCGTTTCAGACGCTTCCAGACGCGATGTTTCGGAACAAATTCATCGTCTGGTCCTTGGGCGCGATGCTCTTCGCTCATGCCGCAACCATGTTTACCATAGATTATTATGAAGCGTCATCGGTCGCCTTGCTTTACTCGCTTTTTGCGGTCATTGTCTCGGCTTGTTCGGTCATGGCGGCGGAGCCGATGATTGAAACAGGGGATGCGTCGGAGCTGATCGAGGAAGCTCAGAATACGCCTCAACCGTGATGCTTGTGTTTGGAAGTTACAACTGATCGATTCCATGCGTTCGTCGGATAAAACCATGCTTCACGCGGCCAAATGGGTGACGCTCTCGAACTTTGCCAACCAGGGCTTGGTCGGCGCTGTCACCTTTCTGCTGGCGGCTTTGCTGAATCCCGCCCAGTTTGGCACGGTCGCGATGGCCTACCTCTACATCACCTTTCTTCAGCAAGTTACCGGGTTTGGCTTCAACTCCGCCCTGGTTCAACGGAAGGAGCTGCACCAGCGTCATCTGGATTCCGTGTTTTGGTTGAACGTTGGCAGCGGCGTGTTTTTCGCGGCCATTGCCATCTCGCTCGGCGGGTGGTGGTCCCGTTTGAACCGCATGCCCGACCTGGCTCCAATGATCAATGCTTTGTCGGCCATCATGATCATTGAAGGGTTTTCCGTGGTGCAGGTGGCTCTGCTGCAAAGAAGCATGCAGTTCAAACGTCTTGCCATCCGCGATAACCTGGCCACCGCTGTCGGCGGCGTCATCGGCATCGGGGCCGCGCTTTTTGGGATGGGGGCGTGGGCGCTGGTTTTGCAGCACCTCGCCACCGAGTTGACTTCCGTGCTTTCTTTGTGGGGTGTCAGCGAGTGGCGCCCGGGTCTGGAATTTAGATGGTCCGCGGTCAGGGACTTGACCGACTACTCGTTGAAGACTTTATTTGGACGGATCGGTTCGTTTGCCCAAAACAGCACCGACAGCCTGCTCATCGGCATTTTTGTGGGGCCGGCGGCGGTCGGCTTGTACCGCCTGGCTAATCGGCTCGTGGAAATGGTTCTGATGTTCGTGGCCCGGGCCATCCTGACGGTGTCACTGGCCCACTACTCCAAATACCAGTCCGATCTTCCCGAACTCAACCGAAACTTCCTGTTTGGCTCCCGCTTGAACTGCATCGTAACCTTTCCGGCTCTGGCCTTTCTGGCCGGAGCCAGCCAGGTCGTTCTTGCCGCCATCGGTCCGCAGTGGGCCGGAGCTGTCCGCGTGCTTCAGATTCTCACCTTGGTTGGCCTGGGTAAGAGCGTCGTTTTTCTAATCACGCCCCTTTTGCAGGCCGCGTCCCGCCCGGGAATTCTGTCCCTGAACCTGTGGTCTCTCGCCATTGCCAACGCCCTGGCCGTCTGGTTGGGCGTAAAGCTGTTTGCAGCCCCAGAGGAACCCCTGCTCGCCTGCGTGGCGGCTCTCCGCGCCGGGGTTTTCGTGGGGCTGTTTACTCCGCTGCTTCTCTGGCAGGCTAATAGGGCAACCGGGCTATCGATGCGATCTCTGGCAGCGACGGTCCGGCCGGCGCTGTTAACCGCTCTGGTGATGGCCGGCAGCCAATGGATGTTGGCGAGTGTCGGCATTTGGGGGATTATTACAAATCGCTTCTTGGCGCTCGCTCTCAGTGCTGCCGTTGGAGCCGGCGTCTGGATCGCTTGTATCAGCTTGTTCGACGAGGAGACCATGGGTTACGTCAGAGCGATTGTGAAACGCGTGCGGGAGGCGCTCGCATCTCTTGGAGCCGGAAAAATTTTGAGGGAAAAGCCTTGCGCGGACCACCTCGCCGGGAAGTGATTTAGGAGATTCAACGATGTTCCTGCTAGACCACTTTGCGGATTTTCGCTTATGGTTCCACCGTCGCCGCCTCATGTCCGAAATCAATGGTGGAGAGCATCTTCACCTCGAAGGTATCATTAACGTCGTGGCGCCGGAGAAGCTGTTTCTTGGAACGAATGTTCACATTGGGAGGGGCGCTTACCTGAATTGCTTGGGACGCGTTTCCATCGGTGACTACACAATTATCAGTCGTCACGCGACCATCTATTCGTATGACCATGATTTCAAATCCGGGGATATGTTGCCTTTTGGACCCAAGACAATCTTAAAGCCGGTCGAGATTGGGCGTTACGTTTGGATCGGGATGAACGTATGCATTGCCCCTGGAACAAAAATTGGCGACGGGGCCATCATTGGCCTTGGCGCGGTCGTAAGCGGACTTGCCCCGGAGAATGCAATTTGTGTCAACGCAAAAACAAGAATCGTTGGCTATAGGGACCCAAAAATCACCGCGGATTTGGCGGCTCGGAAGCAGTTTTTGAGTATTTGTGAGGGAACTCAGTCCGCTCCAACCGGCTTTTTCAGATGGTGAAAGAAGAGGCGATAAGATGAAAATCTGTCTTGTGGTGGTCACCCACAATCGGCTCGCCTACACCAGGAAATGCCTCGAAGCGCTGCTGGCCGACCGGAAAACCGATTTCGATCTTGTCCTTTGGGACAACGCATCCACCGACGAAACAGCCGAGTACCTTAGGGACGGAATCAAGGATGCGCGCGTCAAAGAGGTGGTTTTGCACAAGGAGAATCCCGGACCGACGTTCGCGCTCAACCGAATCTGGTCAAAATCAAAGGCGGAGCTGATCGGCAAAGTTGACAATGATTGCCTGGTTGCGCCGGATTGGCTGACCAAACTTTCCGAGGCGCATACTGAAATCGAACAGTTGGGGGCCGTCGCGTGCTGGCATTACCGGCAAATTGATTTCAACGAAAGCGTCGCGCGATGGAAAATTCATCAGTATGGTCGCCATGGGATCTTCCGCCATCCCCACGTCTGCGGTTCGGGCTTTTTATTGAAGCGTTCGATCTATCAAAAGATCGGCCCTTGCCCGGAAGGCTCGCGCAGCTACGGACTGACTGGCTACTTTCACAAGGTCGCGCTCGGGGGCTATATCAACGGCTGGTATTATCCGTTTGTGCTGCAGGATCACATGGACGACCCATTTTCACCGCATTGCGCGTTCAAGGATGATGCCACCATGCAGGCTGTGGGAGAGGTCACTTATACGATGCGGACTCACGCCATAAAGACGTATGCCGAACGCCTCAAGCGCAGGGAGTACGTGTTGCGCGAATTGCACTTGGGGCCTTGGCAGCCGCAGTTCTACCTGGGGTGGCCGGGGCGCATACGGCGATGGCTCCCGTTCGTCGATCGGTTTTGCCGCGCCGTGTACACGAAATTCCCCGCGGCTTGATGACGTTGCAAACCAACCAGATGGTGCCGGTTTTGATGTATCACCATGTCAGCCCTGAACCGGGGGGGGTAACGGTATCGCCCGTGGTCTTCGAGGAGCAGATGGCCTATCTGGCAAAGGCCGGGTATCAAGCTCTTGCCGCCGCCGAATTTCAGTCCTTTCTGGCGGGACAATACAAGCCTGCCGCCCGGAGCATTCTTATTACATTCGACGATGGTTATCTGGATAACGGCGTTTATGCGTTTCCCATTCTGGAGCGGCTGGGTCTGCGCGCGGTGATTTTTGCCGTGACCGGTTGGATAGGCGATGGAGCGACACGGTTACAACCCGGCAATGCGGACCAAAGCCATCCGCCCCGCGTTTGGAGCCACCGCGACTGCAAGGCGGCTATTCTCGCCGGGAATACTGACGGGATCATGCTCCGATGGTCGGAAATGGAACAAATGGAAGCCAGTGGCGTGGTGGAATTCCATTCCCATACTCACCGGCACACGCGCTGGGACCTTGATCACAGGAACGCCGGAGAACGGGACGCATTGGTCGAGGAAGACCTCCGACTCTCCCGCGATACGCTGCGGTCCCGACTCGGCAAGTCGTCCGAACACCTGGCCTGGCCTTGGGGCCACGCCGAGCCCTCTTACGGAACTCTCGCGGCACGAGTCGGATTCAAGGTGCTCTACACGACCCGGCGCGGGGTTAATTCCGCGGGTGGCAGCGCGCAGGAGGTGCCGCGGATTGCCACGAAGAACCAAGGCAAACACTGGCTATCAAGCGTGCTGTGGATTTATAGGCACTCTCTGCCCGGCCGAATTTACTCATGGTGGGAAAATCGCTGACGGCGGGCCGGGGAATGGTCGGGTCGCCTCGCCGAGCCATTTGACCTGCGCCGCCCCGGCTCGGCGGGAGCCTCGCCCTACCACGGCGGGTCCTGAACAGTTGCTAAGTTGGATCAGCCCGTGGCGCCGCCCATCGTGCTCTGCCAGGCAATCCTGAAAGGATTGCAATCACTCAGCCCAGGGTTGCGAGCAGCGAGCTACCCTGGGTGAGATGGTCCAAAGAAAGTTCCATCAACCCTGAAAGGGTTGAATCCGTCTCAGAATTATCGTTCAGTAAATCCTTGATTCAACCCTTTCAGGGTTGGCTTCAATTCGGTGATGCTTACCCAGGGTAGCTCGTTCCTCGCAACCCTGGGCTGAATGATTCAATCCCTTTCGGGATTGGCTTCTGAATCCGGCAATAAAATGTCCAAACTCCAGGGCCGGCTCGGTGAGCCGTCCCTACCATTCGTGACTGAGCATTACGGAAACCGTTTTTCCCTCCTTAATAAATGTTATTAACCGAAAAAAAACCTTCGATGCGAAGTTCTGGCCCGACCGAGGGTAAACCGGCAACGGTTTGCATTCTCGGCGCGGGTTTTGGGACCTCGAATCTGGGGGTCAGCGCGCTGGCGTCGGGAACGATTCATGCCGCGTTGCGCGCTTTTCCCGGCGCGGAGCTATTCTTTCTGGATTATGGCCGCGAACCGGTGGTGTACGAGGAGGAGACGCCTTACGGCGCGATTGGGGTCTCCTTGTTGAACATCCGGTTCTCAAAGAAGGTTTTTCTAGCCAACAACATAGCGTGGCTGCTCCTCCTGGCGGGTCTCATCCGGCTGCTGCCATCCAGGAATTGGCGCGATGCGCTGCGGCGGAAGAATGTTTGTTTTACAAGAATTGTGTCGGCGGATGTGGTTGCCTCGCTGGCGGGCGGGGACAGCTTCAGCGATATTTATGGGATGGCGCGGTTGCTTTATGTGACCTTGCCGCAAGTTTTGGTTTTATGGCTGGAGAAGCCTCTGATTTCGCTGCCTCAGACCTATGGCCCGTTTAATTCCAGGGCGGCCCGGATGATCGCCCGCTATATTTTGCGGCGCGCGCGCTCGGTGTATTCGAGGGACAGCGAGGGGCTTGCGCTGGCAAAGGAGTTGACGGGGCGGACCGATGACCGGGTGAGATTCGGGTACGATATGGGTATCGCGCTGGAGCCGGCGCTGCCGCGTGGCAACCTGGAGAAAAGGATTCAGGAATGGAAGAATTCGGGACCGTTGGCGGGATTAAATGTGAGCGGGCTGTTGTATGCGGGCGGCTATACCGGGAACAACATGTTCGGATTGAAGACAGAGTACCGGAAATTGGTCCGCGACATCGTGGATTTGTTAATTGTGAAATGCAATTTGCAGGTCATTCTCGTGCCGCATGTCCTGGGCGGGAAAGGCGACCTGGAAAGTGACGCCGTCGCGGACGAGGAGTTGCATCAGGAACTGGCCGCCAAGTATGGGGGACGGCTGCATTGCTATCCGGAGCGGCTGGACCAGCATGAGACCAAGCACGTAATCGGGCGGTGCGACTTTTTTCTGGGATCGAGGATGCATGCTTGCATCGCGGCGTTGTCGCAAGGAGTGCCCGCGGTCGGCCTGGCGTACAGCGGGAAGTTTGCGGGCGTCTTGGATTCGCTCGGGGCCGGCGGGCGCGTGATCGACCTGAGAACCACGGACGCCCCGGCCGTGTTGGAGTCGATCTCCAAGAGCGTCGCGGAGAGGGAATCGTTGCGGGCGGAGTTGCAGCGCCGGATGCCCGCGATCAAGGCGTCGGTGTTGAATTTATTCGCGACAGAGGGGTTGGAGCTGGAGGTGGCACGCAAATGAGAGGGAAGATTCAAAACGCGGGAGACATCGCAAAGTGGCGTTTGTGCCTTGGCTGCGGCGCGTGCGCGTTTATTTGTCCTGAACGGTACATTTCACTGGTCGATTTTGTGGCGGAGGGAATCCGTCCGGTTTTGCAACTGGGGAACAAAGGTTGCGATGGATGCACGGCGTGTTTGGACGTTTGCCCCGGTCACAACAATGATCGAACTGAGGCCAACTGCCGTTCCGGGGTGATGACGGAACTAACCGCAACTTGGGGGCCGATCCTGGAGATTTGGGAGGGGCACGCGGCGGACCCGGAAACACGGCTGGCGGGTTCTTCCGGCGGGTTGATTACCGCGTTGTCTCTCTTTTGCCTGGAAAAGCGCGCCATGCACGGGGTGCTGCACATTGGCGGCGACCCGGAAAACCCTTTGAGGAACAAGACGATGATGAGCCGTTCGCGGGCGGACGTGCTCAAGAACACCGGTTCGCGCTACGCTCCAGCCTCGGCCTGCGACCGCCTGGATTGGGTGGAATCGGCCCCTGCGCCCTGTGTGTTTGTCGGCCAGCCCAGCGAAGTGACCGCGCTGGTGAAGGCGGAGCGGCTGCGACCCAAGCTCAAATCAAACATAGGTTTGACATTGTCGTTCTTTTGCGCGGGATCGCCCGCGACAAAGGGCACGCTGGAATTGTTGACAAGCGCGGGCATTGATCCTTCGCGGGTGCGGGAATTGCGATATCGCGGCAAAGGGTGGCCGGGGATGTTTTCCGTGACACTCAAGGGGCAAACGGCGCCGGCGCTCCAGCAGACCTACGCGCAGTCGTGGGGCTTCTTGCAGAGCTATCGGCCCTTGAGTGTGCATCTGTGCCCCGACGGGACCGGGGAAGACGCCGATATCTCGTGCGGGGACCCCTGGTATCGGCCGGTGAAGGATGGGGAGGCGGGTTCATCGCTGGTCCTGGTGCGCAGCGAGCGCGGCCGGGAAATTCTCCGCGAGGCCATCGCGGCGGGTTATGTGGTGATGGAGAAGTCGGATGCGGGAAAGCTTTACCAATCGCAGAAGAATCTGGCGTCGAAGCGGGGCGCCGTGGGAGGCCGGGTTTTCGTGTTCAGGCTGGCTGGGCTTCCGATGACGCGGATGAAGGGCTTCTCACTTTTCCAGCATTGGCGCCATCTTTCGCTGAAGGACAAGCTCCGTTCCACGATTGGAACGGCGCGGCGGATCCTCTTCCGAAAGCTTTTCCGCCCGCTCAAATTGAACTCAACCAATGTTAATTATTAAATGGCTTGATTTTGCGGCGCGCTTCCCGCTTTATTCGTCAGAAAAACGCATGAAAAACACACACTCAAGGCGGATTGATTGGCTTCTGGTCACCTTTCTGTTGGCCTGCCATGGCGCGGCGCTGGCGCAACAGGGTGTTCACATGGTACGCCGCCATGGACAGCCCGGTGAGATTCTCGCGGATAGTTGGCATGTTCGGCATTACGACCGTCATCGCCTGCCTGGCCGTGGCCGCCACCTGGGCGCTTCGAGCAGGCCCGCTGTCGGGGGCGAATTCAATTGTGGCGCTCATTGCGCGCTCGATTCTGTTCGCGGTGTTTTATCTGGCAAGCGCGATGCTCTTCAAGGAAACCAGAGACCTGGTGAGGGAATCCGCGCGGACGCTGCCAACCACACTGCGATCCGTGTTCAGCAACAAGGAATGATTTTCCCTGAAAGGGCTGGTTTGAAAATCCCAACGAGCTATGAAAGATTATCAACCGCAAGTTGACGCCTCGTGGTATGAAAAGACGTCGTTCCATCCGTTAAGGATCACGAGCATTACGGAACAATTACGGCTCCTAAGCCACTACGATCCGGGCAGCGTTCTTGAGATTGGAGTCGGAAAAGGGATCATCCGGGAGTTTCTCAAGTCGTTCAGCCACATTAAACACACGTCGATTGACATCGCACCGGACCTCAACCCGAATTTTGTTGGCTCAGTCTTAAAAATGCCGTTCAGTGATTCACAATTTGATTGCATTCTGTGCTGCCAGGTCTTGGAGCATCTTCGCATTGAAGACTTCCCGGCTGCGTTGCGTGAGATCCGTAGGGTTACTCGCAGTCTGGTTATTCTTTCGCTGCCAGACAGACGCCGGATTTTTGCGCTCGGCCTTTGCCTTTTTGGATTCGGATGGAGGAAGATGGAGTTTAATCTTGAGAGCCGGAAGGCCAGGAAGGAAGGGCTTATCCCCGAGCACTACTGGGAGATTGGGCATAGCCGCGCCACATGCGGAACAAACGTGGCCAGGATAATCCGGGCGGCCGGATTCAAAATCGAGGCCCAGTATCGCCTTGAGAAGTTTTCCTGGCATTGTTTTTTTGTGTTGAAACGGATTTGAGCGCGCATGGCGTTCGGCACCGTCGTAAGATTCAAAGAAGCTTGATTTTGAGCGGCTTCTCTTGTTTTATTCGTCAGAAAAACGCATGAAAAACACACACTCAAGGCGGATTGATTGGCTTCTGGTCACCTTTCTGATGGCCTGCCATGGCGTGGCGCTGGCGCAACAGGGTGTTGAAGGGAACGCGCTGACCAATAATTTCCAGTTTCCATCCACCAATTTCCCCTCCCAGGCGATGGGGCCGACGACGCCCGGTTCCGGCCAGTTCGGGGCGTCCTTCATGGGAACCAGCGCGCTTCCCGGCGCGCCGCAGGGAGTGTACGTTCCGACGGGACTGCCGCTGGAGTCGTGGGGGCCTTTGGGAGTTTATCCGCACCTTCGTTACTCGCTCACCTATGGCAACGGGATCGAAGCTTCGCCCGGCGTCAATTCCACCACCGCCATCAACACGGTTGCCCCGGGTTTGCTCTTTACTTTGGGCGGTCACTGGATACTTGATTACACGCCCAGCCTGTCTTTTTATTCGAATCCCCTTTTCCACGATACCACGGACCAAATGGTGATGCTCAGAGGCAGCACGACGTATCGCGACTGGACTCTGATTCTGTCCCAAGGTTATGTGAACAGCACCCAGCCGCTGGTGGAGACGGGGACCCAAGTCGCGCAAGAGGCCTATACCACGGCCTTCTACGCGGCCTGGCAGATGAACGACAAAATGGCTTTGCAATTGGGATTGAATCAGAACTTCCGCACGGCCGAAGAACTGAACAGTTTGCACGAATGGACCACCTCCGACTGGCTCAACTACCAGTTGGAGCCGCAGTTGGGCGCCGCCATCGGGTTGACCGGGGGATATGACGAAGTCAGCTTAGGCTCCGACATGCCGTTCGAGGAGGTGCTCGGACGGGTGATTTTTCAACCCGGCGCCAAGTTGAGCTTGATAGTCGTGGGCGGGGCTGAGGAGAGGCAGTTCATTCATCCATCCTCGGCCCCGTTTTTTGGACCGATTTTCAACGCGTCGGCGTTGTATAAGTTGTTCGAGGGAACCCTCCTCACCGTCTCCGGCAGCCGCGAGGTGACTCCGTCCTTCTATGGAAACGAAATCAATGTCATCACAGCCTTCACGGGCAGGGTGCGGCAGGACATTACCAAGAAGGTGTATTTCGAGTTCAGCGGTGGCTATACCTCCGAGCCGTTTACCAGCATCGTGGCGGGTCCATTGCCGCAATACTATATTGGGACCCCGCCCCGGACGGACCTGGTCCAAACCCGGTCCGACACTCGAACTTACGTGCAAGTCCGCTTGTCCGCCGTCTTCCGCACCCGCCTGACCGCGTCGATTTTTTACATGCACACCGAGGATGCTTCCTCCCAATCCAATTTTACTTACTCTGGCAATCAAGTTGGCCTCGATCTGAATTACCGTTATTAAGTGACGATGGCGCAACTCATGCTTGCCCAGCCAGACTTCGGCTGGCGTCCGCAACTCGACAACCCGACGTTCCTGGGCTGGTCGGTCGTTGCGTTCTACGGCGTGGCCGCCCTGGCTTGCGCGCGGGCGGCGGTTCTGGCCCGCGCCGGGAGGGTCCTCGGCGCCCAAGGGGGGCGTCCAGCCGGCTGCGCCCCGGTGTGGTGGGTGTTGGCGTCGGCGCTCTGCTTTCTGGGAGTCAACAAGCAATTGAATCTGCAAACGCTGATGATTGCCATCGGGCGGAATTTGGCCGCCGCCGGCGGATGGTCGCATCAGCGGCGGGCGGTGCAGTTGGTGTTCAGCGTCGTGTTTGGATTTGGGCTTTGGCTGGCGCTGGTTTGGCTGGCGGCCAGACATCGTGATTTCTTCCGCCAGAATCCACGCGTTTTCTGGGGAGTTCTCGTTCTCGTCGTGTTTGTGGCGTTGCGCGCGGCAACCATCAACCACGCGGACAGCTTTCTGCGACTTGACCTCAAGGACGAACATTGGGCTTGGGTCATGGAAATCGGGGGGAGCGTTCTCATCGGAATCGGAGCGGCGCAGTCGCGCCAGCCGTCGGAAACATGAAACCAAACGAGCGCCGGATTTGCGCGGGCCTTGTGGCCCGGCGGGAGTGCTGGTCATTGACGTGGCGCGGGCGCTTTCTGGTTCTGGGGTTGATGGCCGCGACGCTGACGTTTCTGGTCTTGGAGGCGGAACCGTTTCTGGCCCCAACGGAACGTGTGCCGGCGGATTTGCTGGTGATCGAAGGGTGGACACAGCCCTTTACGATGAAACAGGCGGCGAACGAATTCACTTCGGGCCGCTATCAGCGCGCGATCCTTGTGCGGACGATTGCCGATTTGGACGACAAATATGAGTCCGGCCAGTTCGCGGGGGATTATCTTGTGAACCTTCTGGAGAAGTACGGAGTGCCGGCGGAGAAGATCACGGCGCTGTACCCGTTAGTGGCCAAAAAGGACCGGACCTACTCCTCCGCGCTGGAAGTGAAAAAATGGCTGGCTCGACAAGGGATGGCCGTGAAATCGCTGGATTTGATGACGATGGGCGCCCATGCGCGCCGTTCACGTCTTCTATATGAGAAGGCGTTTGGAGACGGCACGAGAATTGGAGTCATCAGCATGGGCGACGTGGCATACGAAAGAAGACATTGGTGGCGCGTGAGCGAGGGTGTGCGGGAGGTGTTGGGGGAGACGATAGCGTATATTTACGCGAGGTTCTTCTTCCGGCCTCCGGATTCAATGTGATACGGTTGATTTATGAATGTTGAAGAAGCATTAAAACATATCAGTGCCGCGTTCAAGGAGGGGGCGGACCTGCGGATGCGGGTCGCGCGGGAGTGCGGCCCGGGGATCGTTGAAGCGGCGCAAGCGATGGAGGCGTGTCTGCGAGCGGGCGGAAAGCTGCTGTTTTTTGGCAACGGCGGAAGCGCGGCGGACGCGCAGCATATCGCGGCGGAATTCGTGGGCCACTTCATCAATGAGCGCCGCGCGCTTGCGGCGATAGCGTTGACGACCGATACGTCGATATTGACTGCGGTGGGAAATGATTACGGATACGAGCGCGTGTTTTCGCGGCAGATCGAGGCGTTGGGAAAGGCCGGGGACGTGGCCGTTGGGATCAGCACGAGCGGGAATTCACCGAACGTGATTGCCGGGCTGAAGCAGGCCCGCGCCCAGAAACTCAAGACGGTGGGCCTGGCTGGCAAAGATGGCGGCCTGCTGCGCGCCTGCTGCGATATTCCGCTGGTTGTGGCGTCGCCGAACACGGCGCGGGTGCAGGAGTGCCACATCACCATGGGGCATCTGCTCTGCGAATTGACGGAGAGGGCCTTGCTGGGAGAGGAGCGCGCCTGACAGGCTGTTGGGCGCCGGAGCGTTGTAAAGAATTGAACTGAAATGAAGTCCGTGGTAAATCCTCCGTTAAATCGGAATACTGAAACTATGAAAATTGCCATTGTTGGTCTTGGATATGTCGGCCTGCCGTTGTCGCTGCAATTCGCGCGGTCGAACACGACGGTGCTGGGTCTGGACATTGACAAGGCCAAGGTGAAGTCGCTCATGGCCGGGCGGAGTTACATCAAACACATCGAGTCGTCGGCGATTGCCGAGGGGGTCAAGTCCGGGCGCTTTTCGGCCTCGACGGACTTTTCGCTGGTCAAGGAGGTGGAGGCGGTGATCATCTGCGTGCCCACGCCGTTGAACAAGAACCGGGAGCCGGACATCTCTTACATTCTGGAGACTGGGAAAAGCATAGCGCCGCATCTGAGCAGGGGAACGTTGGTGGTGCTGGAATCGACGACGTATCCAGGAACGACGGACGAGGATTTGCGCCGGGTGCTGGAGGAAGGCTCCGGGTTGAAAGCGGGAGTGGATTTTCATCTGGCGTTCTCGCCCGAGCGGGAAGACCCGGCCAACCCCAATAGCGTGGTGGCGACAATCCCCAAGGTGGTGGGGGGCCTGACGCCGGCCTGTTTGGAGAAAGCCAAGGCCGTGTACGGGCGGGCGATCAAGACCTTGGTGCCGGTTTCCTCCTGCCGGGTGGCGGAGGCGGCCAAGCTGACGGAGAACATATTCCGCAGCGTCAACATTGCTTTGGTGAACGAATTGAAGATGGTCTATACCGCGATGGGCATAGATGTTTGGGAGGTGATCAACGCGGCGAAGACCAAGCCGTTCGGATTCATGCCGTTTTATCCCGGACCGGGTCTGGGCGGCCACTGCATCCCGATTGATCCGTTTTATCTGACCTGGAAGGCGCGCGAATATGTCCAGAACACGCGGTTCATTGAACTGGCCGGCGAAGTCAATTCGGCGATGCCAGAGTATGTTGTTCAGCAAGTGGTCGCGGCGCTCAACGCGCGTCGCAAAGCGGTCAATGGGGCGAAGGTGCTGGTTCTGGGTTTGGCTTACAAGGCGGACGTGGACGATGACCGCGAGTCGCCCAGTTACGTGTTGATGACGCTGCTCAAGGAGCGCGGGGCGGCGGTTTCGTATTACGATCCCTACGTGCCGGTCATCAAGCTGACGCGCGAACATCCCCAGTGGGCCGGCGTCAAGTCCGTGGGGTGGGACGTGAAAACCATCAAGAGCTTCGACCTCGTGCTGATCGCCACCAAACATTCCAGTGTCGATTACGCGAGCCTGGCGAAATGGGCGTCGTGCATCGTTGATACGCGCAACGCCATGGCCGGCATCGAGACCAAGGCCGGGCAGGTGCGCAAAGCTTGAATGAGCGCAACTGAGGAACTGAAGGAAAGGCTGGCCAGTTCGCCGGCCACGTGGCTGGTCACGGGCGTTGCCGGTTTCATCGGCTCGCACTTGGCGGACGAACTTCTGCGCCTGGACCAGAGGGTCATCGGATTGGACAACCTTTCGACGGGCACTCTAGAGAATCTGGCGCAGGTGCGCGAGGGCGTTGGGCCGCGGCGCTGGGCGGGATTCACCTGGATCAAGGGGGATATTCGGGACGCCGCGACGTGCCGCCAAGCCGTGCAGGGTGTTGATTACGTTTTGCATCAAGCCGCCCTGGGATCGGTTCCCCGTTCTTTGGAGGACCCCAAGCTGGCCAACGATAACAACGTCAACGGCTGCGTCACGATGCTCTGGGCCGCCCGCGAAAGCGGCGTCAAACGATTTGTCTTCGCTTCCAGTTGTTCGGTGTATGGGGACGAGGCGGCTTTGCCACAAGTCGAGCATAGAATTGGGCGCTGCCTCTCTCCGTACGCGGTCACCAAGCGCGTCAACGAACTCTACGCGGAGGTGTTCGGACGGTGCTATGGAATGGAAACGATTGCTCTGCGCTATTTCAACGTTTTTGGGCCGCGGCAAGACCCCAACGGAGCCTACGCCGCCGTCATCCCCAAGTGGATTGCCGCCATGCTTCACAATGAATCGGTCCAGATACATGGCGACGGGTCAACCACGCGGGATTTTTGTTACGTGGCCAACGTCGTTCAGGCCAACCTGCTGGCGGCGGCGGCTCAGAATCCGGAGGCTCTCGGCCAGCAATACAACATCGCCGTTGGTGGAGAAACGACGTTGAAAGCGCTCTTCGAAATGCTGCGGCAGCGTCTGGCTCCGGGCCGTCCGTACCTGGATGAGTTCAGGCCGCACTATGCTGAGTTTCGGCCCGGCGACATACTGCATTCCAGGGCCGACATCACCAAGGCGCGCCGGTTGCTGGGTTACCAGCCGACTCACAGCGCCGCCCAGGGGCTGGACGAAGCTTTGGAATGGTACGTGAAAGAGTTTTCGAGCCGGCCCGCGCCAGCCGGAGCAATCCTATGAAAGGCATCATACTCGCGGGAGGAGCAGGGTCTCGACTTTTCCCGCTGACGCTCGTCGCCAGCAAGCAGTTGCAGCCGGTTTATGACAAGCCAATGGTCTATTACGCGCTGACGACCCTGATTGAAAACGGGGTGCGCGAGTTTTGCCTGATCTCGACTCCGCGGGATTTGCCGCGTTTTCGGCAACTGTTGGGAACAGGCGCTTCGTGGGGGCTCTCGATCGATTACCGGGAGCAGGCGCGACCGGCTGGAATCGCGCAGGCGTTTTTGATAGCCGAATCGTTCATCGGCGGGGACCCGGTGACGCTCATTTTGGGCGACAACATTTTTTACGGGGCCGACAGTTTCAAGCGGGCGTTCGCGGAGTTCCAGGGCGGGGCTTCCATTTTTGGCTATCGTGTCACGGACCCCGACCGCTACGGGGTGGTGGAGTTCGACGAGACGGGGCGGGCCGTTTCGATTGAGGAGAAGCCCAAGGCGCCCCGAAGCAATTACGCGGTGCCTGGGTTATACTTATACGACAACCAAGTGGTCGAGACAACGCGGAACCTCCGTCCGTCGGCGCGGGGCGAATTGGAAATCACCGACGTGAACATCGCGTATATGCGGCGGGGCCAGTTGCGGGTGCATAAGTTGAGCCGGGGATTTGCCTGGCTGGACGCCGGGACCAGCAGCAGCCTGCATGAGGCGTCGGCATACGTGCAAACCATCGAGAAGCGGCAAGGCATCAAGATCGGCTGCCCCGAGGAGGCGGCGTTCCGCCGGGGGTTTGTCGGGCGGGAGGATTTGGAGAAACTGGCGGGCCGGATGCCCAATTGCGAATATCGCGATTACCTGCTTCGAGTCGTGGCGGAGGCTGGGCGTTGATATGATCGTGCTTCTTGGCGGCAGCGGGTACATTGGCGGGGAATTCGCGGCGGCTTTAGGCCGGCTTGGCTGGCCGTTCGTCGCGCCGGCGCGGACGCATTTGGATTACACGCGGTTTGATCTTTTGCGGGAGTTTTTGCGGGAGATCAAGCCGGAATTCCTGATCAACGCCGCCGGCTACACGGGCAAGCCGAATGTGGACGCGTGCGAAGAAAAGCGGGCGGACACGTTGCAGGGCAACACGCTCTTTGCGGCGACGGTGGCGCACGCTTGCGCCAGTCTGGGCATTCCATTCGGGCATGTGTCGTCGGGGTGCATTTTTTCCGGCGGCAAAGTGGTGGTTGAAGGCCGGGCGCGCGTGGAGAAGGATTTGAACCTGCCGCGACTGCAAGCGTTGCTGGAAAAGGACCCGGAAGCGTTCCGCGGATTCACCGAGGAGGACGAGCCGAACTTCACGTTTCGACGGCCGCCGTGCAGTTTCTACAGCGGGAGCAAGGCGCTCGGGGAGGAGGCGATCGGCGGGGTGGGCCGGAGTTATATTTGGCGTTTGCGAATTCCCTTCGACCAGATGGACAGCCCGCGCAATTATCTCAGCAAGTTGCAGAACTATCCCAAGGTGTATGAAAACGTGAATTCGCTTTCGCACCGGGCCGACTTCGTGGCGGCCTGCCTGGAACTGTGGCGGCGCCGGGCGCCCTTTGGCATTTACAACGTCACCAATCCGGGATTTGTCACCTCCGCGCGGGTGGTGGAGATGATTGAGCGCATCCTCAAACCCCGCCGCGCCTTTGTCTTCTGGGCCAACGACGAGGAGTTCTACCGCGTGGCGGCCAAGACACCCCGCTCCAACTGCATATTGGACGTATCCAAACTGCTCGCGGCGGGTGTCCCCATGCGCCCGGTGGAGGAAGCGCTGGAGGATTCCTTGCGCCAATGGAAACCGCTGGCAAAAGAAAAGTGAAAAAAGATTTTGACAATGTAGTCACACGCGACTACATTGCCGCCATGAAAAGAAAAACAACGAAATATCCGGTCGCGAAATCGCAGCCGATGGCGCTTAAAGAAGTTGCCGTCGCGTCAGGTGTCGGAGATATCATCAATGTGCGGTCGGCGAAGACCCATTTGTCCGCCCTCCTCGAATGGGTGGCGGGCGGGCACGAAATCACAATCACCAGCGACGGCAAGCCCAAGGCCAAGTTGATTCGGGCCAGGGAAGCCGCCGGACGAAAGACGTTCCAGGGGATGGGCGTTTTTCTCTCCGGGCAGCCAATTCATGGCGGGCCGTCAGCCGAGGAATTCATCCGGGAAGATCGCGATTCCCGCGGTTGGTGATGTATCTGGATTCCGCCATCGTTGTGAAATTGCTCGTGCGCGAACCCGATAGCGAATGGTTCGATCGCGCTCTGGCTGGACAGAACCTCGAGTCTTCGGACCTGGCGCTGACAGAGGTTCGTTCAGCGTTGCTGGCGAAAGAGCGCAAGGGACAAATCACGTCGCTCGAGCGCGCCGCCGCCGTGGAGAAGTTTCGCTCGATGGTGGAAGACGAGATAATCCGGCTTCTGGCGCTCAATCGCGCAGTGCTCGAACGCGCCAGCGAAATACAGTTCGCGTGTCATCCTCTGATTCCTTTGCGCACACTGGACGCCCTTCACGTCGCGACGTGTGAGTTGCACCGGAGCGGCCGGATGTGCGCGACGGACGGGAGGATGCGCGCGGCGTGCGAGCACTTCGCAATCGCGCTCCTTCCCGCGCGCATGGACGAAATAGCCGCGGATTCTGCGAGGCGGACGTCGTAAATTCCGCATCGCGTTTTGTCGAAAAACTTCCCTTCAAGTATGAATTTGCTCATCACGGGTGGCGCGGGTTTTATCGGATCGAACTTGGTCCATCATATCATCGACCGGCCTGAAATCCGCCTTCTGGCCAACCTCGATTGCCTGACTTATGCCGGCCATCTGGAAAGCCTGGAGGATATTGGACGGCATCCGAAGTACGTGTTTGAAAAGGCCGACTTGCGCGACAAGGACGCGGTGCTGGAGGTGGTGAAACGGAACTCGATCACGCATGTGTTGCACTTGGCGGCGGAGTCGCACGTTGATCGATCCATTAGCGGGCCGGGAGACTTCATTCACACCAATATCGTCGGAACGTTCCATCTGTTGGAAGCGGCGCGGGCGGCGTGGTCGGGCAACTTTGGCGGAAAACGCTTCCACCATGTCTCCACCGACGAGGTCTATGGCAGCTTGGGAGCGGAGGGGTATTTTGCCGAAACGACGCCGTATGCGCCCAATTCGCCTTACTCGGCCAGCAAAGCCGCGAGTGATTTTCTGGTTCGTTCCTATCATCATACGTACGGATTGCCGGTGGTGACGACCAACTGCTCGAACAACTACGGACCTTACCAGTTTCCCGAGAAGCTCATCCCGGTCATCATTGGAAGCGTATGCCAGCGGCGGGCCATTCCGGTTTATGGCGACGGAATGAACGTGCGGGACTGGCTCTATGTGTGCGACCACGCGGAGGCGCTCTGGCAGGTGCTGACGCGGGGCCGGGTGGGCGAAACTTACAATATCGGCGGTCACAACGAATGGGCGAACATCCGCATTGTGGAGTTGATCTGCGACGTGATGGATGAGCTGGCGCCGGAGTTGGGCGGCAATTCCCGGCGCCTGATCACTTTTGTCAAAGACCGTCCGGGCCATGACCGCCGCTACGCCATTGATGCCGGGAAGATCGAGCGGGAATTGGGATGGACGCCCGCGCACACGTTTCAAAGCGGGCTGCGGGAAACGATTCAATGGTATTTGGAGAACCAGGACTGGGTGAAGCGCGTGCAAATGACGAAGAATTAGCCCCGCCAGTTTGTCGGTAAACTTTACAAGTTTACACTGTGTCAGGGGTTCCCCGACAAATCATCTCTGATTCATTAAATGATTGACACAAGCGTTAGTGATTGATGGTTAGATTGATGTGAATGAAATGTCCGTTTCGCGCAGATCATTTATTCGTCGGAATGGAGCATTGGCACAAGGATTGCGGCAATAAACGACGCGACGAGTTATTCACCGTCTTAACGGCTAGTTTAAGACTACATCGTGCTTCGGACAGAGGCTAAAGGCTGTCGCAAAGAGATATGATCGTATTGTTAGGCGCCAGCGGATACGTTGGCAGGACGTTCGCCACCGAATTGCGAAGGCGCGGGCATTCATTCATACCGCTGACCCGGCGCGCGTTCGACTATACTCGTTTCGACTTCTTATTCGATTATCTGCGGACGATGCGGCCGGTCTTTCTCGTTAACGCCGCTGGATACGCGGGAAACTGGAGCGGGCGTGTTACGGAGCAGGAGCGGGAGAAGATGCTGGCGGCCAACGCCTTCCTGCCGCAGATGATTGCCCGGGTCTGCATGATGACCAAAACACCGTGGGGGCACATCTCATCGGGATCGATCTACTCTGGCGCAAAGGTCCAGCGTCTGGGAGCGGTGGTGGTTGAAAAGCACCTTGGCCGGCCCGAACTGCTCAATCTGTTCGAGTCGCATCCCGACAGTTTCCACGGCTTCACGGAAGCTGATGAACCCAATTTTTCGTTCCGCGCCATGCCGTGCAACTTCCACAGCGGCACCAGGGCTTTGGCGGAGGAGGCCATTCGGGACGTTGGCCAGAGTTACGTCTGGCGGCTCCGGCTGCCCTTCAACGAGCGCGAGGAACCGGGCAACTGGCTTTCCCGGGTGCGCCGGGAACACCAAGTGTATGACTGCATCAACTCGTTTTCTCACTTGGATGATTGCGTCAAGGCCTGCCTGGACCTTTGGGAGATTCGAGCGCCTTTTGGCATTTACAACGTCACCAATCCCGGAGCGATGACGACGCGGCACGCCGTCGAAGACCTGCAACGTGTCTTGAGCAGCGCACCCCAGGTCCTGCCTGCGGAAGACCAGGACCCTCCCAACGAACCGCAATCCCACTGCATCCTGGACTCCTCCAAACTCCTCAAGGCTGGCGTCAAGCTGCGGCCCCTGGCCGACGCCTTTGAAGATTGCCTTGGCCGGCTGCACCGGACTTCGCGCGCCGCAAAATCGTTCGATCCTGTTTCCAGGCGGCCCGCGCCGGCTTTAGTTTGATTGGGAAAACTCAAGGGTTTCAGCCATCTTATGCCTGATCACGAATGTACCACCGGCGCCCGGATTGCTTTCCGCCGCCAAGTGCGGAGCCTGGCGGTTGTTACGGGGCTGTTGGTGCTGTGCTTTGGCCGGAGCCAATTGCAACTGTTGGCGTTCTCCATGCACAGTGAATTGTTTTCTTACATTCCGCTGATTCCGTTCATTTCCGCCTATTTGATTTGGTCTGAACGGAAGCGTTTGAGTCTCGAAATTGTCCCATCGCGGCTTGGGGCCGGTGCCTTTGGCGCTTGGGGGACGGCGCTGCTGGCCGGATATTGGATGGCGACACGGTCGGGATGGCATCCGGCGGAACAGGATTACTTGTCGTTGATGACGCTGGCGTTGCTTTGCTTCTTCTGGGGAGCCTGCATGGCGACGTTGGGATGGAAGGTGATGCGACAGGCGCTTTTCCCCGCCGCCTTTCTGATCTTCGCGGTGCCGCTGCCGACGGTTTGGATGGATAACATCGACACGTTCTTCCAATACACTTCCGCGGTTGCCGCGCACGGCTTCTTCTGGCTTTGCGGCACGCCGACGGTGCGGAATGGGTTGGATCTGCACTTGCCTGATTTCGCGCTGACGGTCGCTCCCGAATGCAGTGGAATTCATTCCACGCTGGTGCTGTTCATGACCAGCCTGATGGCGGGCTACCTGTTTTTGAATCGGGCCTGGACACGAGCTGTCCTGGTGCTGGCGGTGATCCCTCTGGCCATCCTTCGAAACGGATTTCGGATATGTGTCGTTGGCGAGTTGTGCGTTCACATCAGCCACGACATGATCCGGTCGCCGATCCATCGGAAAGGAGGTCCCATTTTCTTCGCTCTCTCTTTGATTCCGTTCTTGTTATTTCTGCTGTATTTGAGAAAATTCAACTCTACTGCTCCCGGGCGGCAGGCGATCAAACCGGAGCCGCAATCCTGAAATGACTATGAGGAAGTTCTATCGTCAATGGCCCTGCTTTCTGGCGCTGGCGTCTTGTCTGACGCTGGGAGCGGGATGCACCAAGGCCGCAAAAGCCAAGAGATTGTTGTCTTCCGCCGAGCGTGATTTTCAAGCCCAGCGATACGAAGCCGCAGAGGCTCAGTACCAAGCCGTTCTGCGCTTGTCTTACCTCAATCCCGCGGCCATACGGCAGTTGGGCTTGATCTATGCCGAGGAGGGCCGCGGGCCGCAGGCTTACGCCTTCTTGCAGAAGGCTTACGCAATGAATTCCAACAATCCTGTCGTCCGGCTCAAACTGGCGCAGCTTTGTCTCAGTGCTGGCAAAGCCACCAACGCGGCCAGCCTTGCCGCCCAGTGCGTGGAAAGCGACCCCACTAATGAACTGGCCCTCGAAATTCTCATCGATGCCTCCCGTTCGCCAGCCGCTTTGGCGGTGGTTCGCAGCAAGGTGGAAGCTCTGGAGCAGGCGGACAAATCCGTCGCTGCCTACCATGCGGCGCTGGGCCGGATCGATTTGCGCCAACAGAATGTGGCCGACGCAGAAATCGAATTGCAAACGGCCCTCCGCCTGGACCCCAAGCTCAGTGCCGCTTATGCCGGCATGGCCAGCGTCTATTCGGCGCGCAAAGACCTCAAGGCGATGGAGCAGGCGCTCAAAACGGCCGCCGACTTGTCTCCCGTTCGATCTTCCACCCGGCTGAACTACGCGGAGCACAAATATCAAACCGGTTTCCCGGAAGAGGCCCGGCAGATTTTGACTGACATGACCCGGCAGGCTCCCGACTTTATTCCGGCATGGAACCTCCTGATGAAGTTCGCCTTCGCCGAGCGCAAGTACGATGAATGCGCCACAAATGTCGCCAACATCCTCTCCCGCGATCCGTCCGACTTCGAGGCGCTCCTGCAATCTGGAAACATCGCCCTTGCCAGACATAATGCGACCGAGGCCATCAGCCAGTTCGAGCGGATGGACGCCACTCGGAAGGCACCGCAGATCAAGTACCATCTGGCGCTGGCATATTTGCTCAACGGGGAGCCTGCCAGGGCGCTGACCAGCCTCCGCGAGGCTCTCGCTCTGGATCACAGCTACGGTCCGGCCATTCTCCTGGTGGCAGAATTGGACATTCGCTCCGGCGATTCATCCGCTGCGATCACGCTCTTGACGCAGTTAATCAAGACCCAGCCCGATAATCCCCAGGCGCATTCGCTTTTGGCCACCGCTTATCTGGCCCAGCAGAAGCCCCGTCAAGCCTTGGAAGTCTATCGCCAGATGGCGCGGACCTTCCCCAAGAACTCCCAAATACCCCACTTGATGGGCAAGATTTATGAGAGCCAGGGCGACGTTGCGCACGCGCGCGAAGCGTTTGAAACATCGCTCGAATTGCAGCCCGGTTATGTGCCCGCCCTGGAAAACGTTACTGATCTCGACCTGGCCTCCAAGCGTTTCGCTGATGCCCACGCCCGCGTCGCGGCGGAAACCGAACGGTCGCCCAAGGCGGCTGAACCCTGGCTGCTGGAGGGGCGCATCTGCCTGGCCGAGGGGCAAACCAACCGGGCGGAGTCGGCGTTTTCCAAAGCCATAGACCTCAACCCCGATTTTTCCCCCGCGTTCCTGGCCCTGGCACAACTCTACCTGGCCAGCCACCAGGAAGACCGGGCCTTGCAGCGGCTTGCCAGTTTGGTCGCCAAAACCAATGATGTCGCCGCCCTCATGCAGATCGGGATGATCAATCAGCAGCAGCGCAAATTTGACGCCGCCCGGGACACCTATGAAAAAGTCCTTGCTGTCAATCCCAAATCCTCCGCGGCTTTGAACAACCTCGCTTACCTGTACTCCGAAGATTTGGGCGACATCGGCCGCGCCGCGCAACTGGCCCAAAAGGCGCGGGACTTGGAGCCCTTCAGCCCCTTCACGGCCGATACCTTGGGATGGGTTCTCTTCAAGCAAGGCCAATATCCGCGCGCCCTCACCCTGCTCCAGGAGAGCGCCGAGAAGCAGCCCAACGATGGCGAGGTCGCCATGCATCTGGGCATGGCCTACTACATGATGGAGAATGAGTCGCTGGCGCGTCTGTATTTGCAGCGCGCGGTGGACAACCCCGCTGATTTCCCCGCCAAGGAACGGGCTCGCGCGTGCGTGGCCTTCCTGGCCATCGACCCGGAGAAGGCCACTTCCGCCATGATCGAGGACTTGGAAAAGCGATTGCGCGAGAACCCGCGCGACCCCGTCCTATTGACACGCATGGTGGCCATTGAGGAACGCAAGGGCGAACCGGAGAAGGCGGCCGCCGCGTATGAGACGATCATCAAACAAAACGCCAACGACGTGCAAGCCATCCTCAAGCTGGCCCGCCTCTGCGCCGGACCTCTGAACGACCCCCGCAAAGCGCTTACTCTGGCCAAGTCCGCCCATGACATCGCGCCCAACGAACCCCGCGCGTGCGCTCTCCTCGGCAAGCTCGTTTATCAAAGCGGCGATTATCCCTGGGCAGTGAGCCTGCTGCAAGTCGCGGCCGGTCAATTGACCAATCAACCCGCTGTCCTCTACGACCTGGCCTGGGCTTATTACGCCGCGGGCCGCGCGGCCGAGGCCGATGCCAAAATGGAAGCTGCGGTTGCGGAAGGCAACTCGCTGCCCGACTTGGAGGATGCGCGCCAGTTTCTCGCCCTCCGCGCCGCCGTCAAAGACCCCGCCCAAGTCCGCGCCGCAATCGCGCAAGCGCAAAGCCTTCTGCAAAAGCAGCCGCGCTATCTCCCGGCTCTCATGGTGTCGGCTCTTCTGGACGAGCAGCAGGGGGCCGCCAAGGAAGCCGCGGGCATCTATTCCCAAGTCCTCAAGGATTATCCCCTTTTCACTCCGGCCATGCGTCAATTGGCCATCCTCTACACCCAATCCGGGCAAGACGATGCCAAGGCGTACGACTTGGCGGAAAAGGCCCGCGGCTCGCTGCCGGACGACTTGGAGTTGAAGCGGGCCTTGGGTATTCTGGCCTTCCGGCGGGGCGACGCGGTGCGGTCGGCGGGGTTGTTGAAGGCCAGCACGGGGAGCGTTACCAACGACGGCGAATTGCTCTACTATCTGGGTATGGATTACTACAAGCTCAAGCAGCCCAAGGATTGCAAGCAGACCCTGACAAACGCCCTGGCCCTGAAGTTGCCGGACAAGTTGGCGGCCGAAGCGCGCCGCGTCCTCGCGGAGTTAAAGTGATCTATTGCATGACCAGCCGGTAGAAGCGCATTTTCAGGTTCGCTCCCTCCGGGTCTTCACACTGCACCCACCCATTGGTCGTGGCTGAAGTCCGCCAGATGGTGGACCATGTTGTTAGATTGACGGAAGCTTGCACCGTGTAGGTGTGGCCCGGAGCGGCCACAAAACTGAGATAGGTCGGCGACCTGGGCTGTGCTTTGGACAGCACGCTCAGAGCGCCTGGAACGATGTAGGAAATCTCATTGGACGGCGGGCTTTGCATCCCCTGCGCGTTGTAGGCCACGACCACCATGTAAGTGGTCTGGCCCTCCTGCAACCCGGGAACCGTCAGGCTCGTGTTGGTCCCCGCGTCGATGCTCTGCGTGTAATTGCTGCTGCTGTTTCCGTAATAGACCATGTATCCCGCCACCCCCCCGGCCGTGCTGGGATTCCACGCCACCTCCAGGCTTTGTTCCGCTTGTGCCCGCCAGCAAAACAGGAGGAGAAAAGCCAGCGCCGCAGCCAATGTCCGGCCTTGTCCGATGCCGGCGCTTTCTGAATTGTTTGGTGTCCTTCCGTTCATTCGCCTTTCCCTATCGCATCGGGTGTTCCATTTTCCGGATTTTCGTCGAATTTCGCGCTCGCATTCTTGGAACCGTCCGGTCGCGGAACTGCGAAGCGCCCTTGATGTTCCCGCCGCCTTCTGGAAACGTCGAAGCGCTTCATTTTGAACAGTTTACGCTATGGCGCTGGCGGAATGACGGCCTGGCCGGGGACGGGTTCCAACACTCATCGCAGCTTTAAGAGAGGCTGATTTTTGGGGGCGCGCTGGACGCTGTTTTTGGACTGTCTCTCTAACATCCATCAAGCGCCGGTTTTTCCATTTCTTGGACAATTAAACTTGCAACCGCAGGCGGGGTCGTATTGACTTTCCCGCGTAATCATCAGCCCCATGCCCGGCGCGATTGACAGCGCCGGCGGGAGAAAGAACGTTGAACCGTATGAATCCGAATACTTGTCGCGCCAATATCGCCGTCCTGGCGCTCGCGCTGTGGACGGGAATCGTGGGTTGCCAGAGCACCCATCCGATTACTCAGCCCGTCACCTCCGTCGCCCAACCCCATGCCGTCGGCGCCCCGCCCCAAACTGCCGCGGCAACGCCCGCGGCGAATCCGGAGTCCCTCGTCTTGCAGGAGGGCGACACCATCCACATTTCCTTTCCTGGAGCGCCCGCCCTTAATACGGTTCAGACGATCCGGCGCGATGGCAAGATCACCCTCGATCTGGTGGGAGAGATCAACGCCGCCGGCCTGAAACCTCACGCCCTGGAGGTGGAACTGATCAAGAAGCTGGGCGATCAACTGGTCGAGAAGGAGGTCTCCGTCACAGTGCAGTCCTCCACTTTTATTGTCTATGTTACAGGCTGCGTCCTCCGTCCCGGCAAACTCATTTCCGAGCGCGTCCTCAGCCCCTTGCAGGCGGTCATTGAGGCGGGCATCGACCATAACAAGGCCAGTTTGAAGAAGGTGACCGTCGTCCGCGACCTTCCGAATGGACAGCGGCTGATATTCAAACTCAATCTCGACAAGGAATTGAAGGGCGAGCCGACGGAGCCTTTCGACCTCAAACCGTTCGACACCATTTTCGTCCCCGAGAAATTCACCTGGTATTAGCAGGGCGATACAATTGAAAAGTTACAACATTGCGGTCATCGCCGGAGACGGCACCGGGCCGGAAGTCATTCGAGAAGCGATCAAGGTCCTCGATGCGGCCGGCCCGAAATTCAGAATCAAGTTCAATTTCACCCAGTACGACTTGGGCGGCGAACGCTATCTGCGCACCAAGGAGGTGCTGCCCGACAGCGTGATCGGGGAGTTGCGCAAGTTCCCGGCGATCCTTCTCGGCGCCATCGGCCATCCGGGCGTCAAGCCCGGCATCCTTGAAAAGGGCATCCTGCTCCGCCTGCGTTTCGAGCTGGAACAGTACATCAATCTCCGCCCGGTCAAGCTCTACGACGAACGCTTCTGCCCGCTCAAGGGCAAGAAACCGGAAGACATCGACTTCGTCGTCGTGCGCGAGAATAACGAGGGGCTTTACACCGGGACGGGCGGATTTGTCTTCAAAGGCACTCCCAATGAAATCGCCATCCAGGAAAGCGTCAACACCCACCGCGGCGTTGCGCGCTGCCTGCGCTTCGCGTTTGAACTGGCGCAGAAACGCCGTGGGGGCAAGCCCTGGCACGGACTGAAGCCCGAAGACATCGCTGCCGGAAAGAAGTCGCAATTGACCCTTTGCGGCAAGACCAACGTGCTGACGTACGCCTTTGACCTTTGGGAGCGCGTTTTCCACGCCATCGGCGATAAGGACTTCAAGACCGTGAAACTCGACTACGTGCATGTCGATGCCACGACCATGTGGTTCGTGAAAAACCCGGAGTGGTTCGACGTTATCGTTACAGATAATCTGTTTGGGGACATTATCACTGATTTGGGCGCAATGGTGCAGGGTGGAATGGGTATTGCCGCAGGCGGAAACATCAATCCAGAGGGGACAAGCATGTTCGAGCCAATTGGGGGGAGCGCGCCCAAATACACCGGGAAAGGGGTCATAAATCCCCTAGCGGCGATCTGTGCCGGGCAGATGATGCTGGATTTTCTGGGCGAAACCGAAGCCGCGCAAGCCATTGAAGCTGCGGTAGTTAAGATTGCACGGGAGAAGATCAAGAACTTGGCGGCGGGGAAGATGGGATACACTACCGCGCAGGTGGGTGATTTGGTGGCTGCCGCGCTGTGAAAAGGCACCTTGTCAGGGGTGCTGAACCCGTCGGAACTCCTTACAGAAACGGGCTTTCATGCGTAAAGACTTGAGTATGACCATATTAAACCTCGGAATACGCTCTTGGCATGGGTATTTGTCGAGACTCTTTACAGAATGGGCCTTCCAGGCGGGAGCGAGTCAAGGAAATCTTAAATTTCGTAACCTATTCAATACAAGCATGTTGCGACGTTTTTGTGAGGGATTTTGGACGATGTTTTAGCAGTTGGCACGGTGCTTGCATAAGAACCATATCGTCAAATGTGCCTAAGAGCACAGAAGTGAGACAAGCAACAAAGAGCAATGTGAAACTTAGAGAAGAAATGGAAAAAATGATGAAAACAAAAACCTTAGTAACAACGATGGCACTGACCGGGGCGCTGATAGCAGCCACCACGACAGTGAAAGCCAACCCTGAACTGGAACTCATCTCCGGCTCGAGCTCGGTAATCGTAACTGCCGCTTCGGCAGATGGCACGGTGACATACGACGGCCCCATTGGCCAGTGGAACGTCAATGTTTCGACCGGCGAAAACGATTTGGGCGGCATCACAACGCCGATGATTGATTTGAATTCGCTTGATACAGCCAAGGGTTACGCAGGGACGCTGCAGAGTATTGAGATTCTTTACACTGCTTTGGAACCCGCAAGCGCCGCAGGCGGAATTACGGGTGAAATCGGCGGCACGACTACCACGACGGTGACGGATTGGCAGTGGCTTGGATACTCACCGTTTGCCAAGACGCAGCTACTGACCGAGGTCGGCCCCTTCACAAAAGGCGCTTTTAGTGGCACTGCTTATGGAACCACAGGAACGCCGGATGGCTCGTATTGGCTGACCGAGGACGTACTGATTTCTGGGGGCATCACGAAGGCTACTGAGTCCAGCAGCTTCGATTCGAATTCGTCAGTACCGGACGGTGGCATGACGATTGCCATGCTGGGTTCAGTCCTGGCTGGCTTGGGTGCCATCCGCTCCCGTATCGGCAAGCGCGCCTAACCAACGACCAAGTCGAGTTTCACATCTCTTCAAGAGGCGGAACTTTAAGTTCCGCCTCTTTTTTTTTGTGTGATAAGGTTGGGCATGAGAATTCTGTTGGTCCGTTTTTTGCAACTTTCGGTGCTGCTCGGCTTCTCTGCCGCGGGCCAGACTCAGGTGGGCCAGAGGCAGTTGTTGTGTGCTCGCGTTCCGGCCGTTGTGGCTGGCCTCCAGCCCATTGGTGTTCTGCCGGATTCCACACGCCTGAATCTGGCTCTCGTCCTGCCGTTGCGCAATCAGGCAGCCTTGGCCAGCCTGCTGAAAGACCTTTACAACCCGGACAGCCCCAACTACCGGCACTATTTAAGCGCCTCGGAGTTTGCCGATCGATTCGGCCCAACCCGGCAGGACTATGACAAGCTCGCCGCTTTTGCCCAAGCCCATCATCTCGAAGTTAGGCGGACGCACTCAAATCGAACGTTGCTTGACGTGTCCGGCACGGCGGCGGATATTCGCGGCGCCTTTGGCGTGAAGTTCAAAGTCTATCCGCATCCGACGGAGAAGCGGAACTTCTACGCGCCGGACGGCGATCCATCCATCGATGCCGGTGTGCCGATGCTGGCAATCAAGGGTCTGGATGATTTCGTGCTGCCGCTTCCGGGCGGGCGGGCCAGGCCGCTGGGAGGAGCCGGCACCAGTGGCGCCTACCTGGGAAACGATTTCCGAACCGCATACCTGCCGGGCGTTTCGCTGACGGGCAGCGGGCAGCAAGTGGCATTGGTTGAGTTTGATGGTTATTATCCGAGCGACATCAGCAAGTACCAGCAGCTAACCGGATTGCCCGCCATTACCCTGACCAATGTGTTGGTGGACGGCTATCCCGGGCTGCCCGACACAGACGCGGAAAAGATCGGGGAGGTTTCATTGGACATCGAAATGGTGAATGCAATGGCGCCTGGAGTTTCCCGGATCATCGTTTATGAAGAGGAGTATTTTTTTCCCACCGATGACATCCTGAACAGTATAGCGACCGACGATCTGGCCAGTCAGATCAGTTCGTCCTGGATTTATGAGATTGACGCCGCTTCAGACCAGATTCTCCAACAGTTTGCCGCACAGGGGCAGTCCTTCTTCAGCGCGTCCGGCGACGGTGGCGCTTATCCCCCGGGCCAAATCACCGAACCGATGGACAGCGCCTATTTGACGGCTGTCGGAGGCACCGCGTTATCGACGAACTCTTCCGGCGGGTGGCTGTCGGAGACGGTTTGGAGTGATCTTGCGAGAGGAATCCAACGGGCCAGTGGCGGAGGATACACGACCAATTATTCCATTCCGAATTGGCAAACGAACGTGAGCATGACAGCCAACGGCGGCTCTCCTGCCTACAGAAACATACCGGACGTTGCGGGCGTCGCGGCCAACGTCCTGGTGATTTACAACAATGGCCAAACGGGGGTTTTTGACGGCACCAGTTGCGCCGCTCCGCTGTGGGCGGGCTTCGCGGCGCTGGTCAATCAGCAGGCAGCCAAATACGGCAACGCTATCGGCTTCCTGAACCCGGCCCTTTACGCCATCGGAACCGCCGCAGGCTACGCGACGAACTTTCACGATGTCACCGTGGGAAACAACACCAACGCCATCAGCCCGACAGCCTACGTCGCGGTCGCCGGATATGATCTTTGCACGGGATGGGGCACGCCGAATGGAAGCAACCTGATCAATGCCCTGGCGCCACCGGACACGCTGGTGATGCTGCCCATACCGGGCTTCAACGCGCGCGGCCTTGGGGGCGGCCCATTCGATGTGACGGCGGGGAGCTACTTATTGACAAATATAGGGTCAGCCTCGCTGGGTTGGTCTTTGGAAAGTGACGCGGTCTGGCTTTCCGCCTCGCCCGCCAGCGGGACGCTCGGCCCCGGCGCGACGGCCAGCGTGACGGTGAGTTTGAATGCCGACGCGTCGAATCTCGTTGTTGGAGATTATTCCGCGCACATGACGTTGACAAATCTGAGCAATGGACTGCTGCACCACAGGGCCTTCACCCTGCAAATTTCTGATCCGCTGGCGCCATCCCCGGCGTCTGGCATCGAGTTTGGCGGTCCGCCCAGCGGCCCGTTCAATGCGGCGGCGCAAACTTGCGCGTTAACCAACGCCGGCCAGATTTCAGTGATCTGGGGTGTTGCGACTAACCCGCCCTGGCTCAGTGTTTCACCGCCGTCCGGCGTTTTGGAGCCGTCGGGAGCGGTTCAAATCACTTGCAGCCTCAATTCCGCCGCCACCAATTTGTCGCCGGGAGCCTATTCCGCAGAAATTGTTTTCACGAACCGCACGTTCGGCGCGGTTGAATCTGTGCCCGTGCTTTTTCTGGTCGGCCAGTTGGTCCAGAACGGCGGGTTTGAAACCGGAGGTTTTACAGGTTGGACGTTGACCGGGAACCCGGAGCAGACAATCATCGCCTCCGGTGATCCGACTATTGTCCACTCGGGAACCTACGGCGTGTCCCTTGAGGAGGCAGGAGACATGGCTTATCTCAGCCAGGAGATTCCCACCGTTCCAGGGGTGTCGTATTCAGTTTCTCTCTGGCTGGATAGCCCGGACGGGCTGACGCCCAATGAGTTCTCGGTTTCCTGGGGAGCGGAGATGCTCTGTGACTACACGAACCTGCCCGCCATCGACTGGACCAACCTCCAGTTCATCGTTTTGGCCACGAACACGAACACCTTGTTGGCCATCGGTTCACGGGACAATCCCAGTTATCTGGGTCTGGACGACGTTAGTGTGACGGTCGCACCTCCGACCCTCGGAGGCATCACGCCTTCCGGGGGACCTGTTTCCGGGGGCACGACCGTGACCATCACCGGCTCTGGATTCCAAAGTCTTGCGGCGATTTCCTTCGGCTCAGTTCCGGCGTCGTCGGTGGCCTTCGATGGCACCACGAAACTTATGGCGGTCACGCCCGCCTCTTCGAGCGTCGGCCCTGTCAACATCGCCATCACCAACGCGGACGGCCAAACCGCAGTATTGAGCAACAGCTTCGTGTTCGTCGGCACTCCCACAATAACTTGGACGAATCTGGCGGCTCTTTCTTACGGCAACGCCTTGGGCGCCGGACATCTCAACGCCTCCGCCAGCGTTCCCGGCGCTTTTTCCTACAACCCATTTGCCGGAACCATTTTGGACGCGGGCAGCAATCTGCTCTCGGTTGTCTTTACTCCCAACGATTCGGTTGATTATTACAGCGTGACCGATTATGTCGGCTTGGTCGTGTCGCCCGCGCCATTGAGCGTCACGGCCAGCAATTTCACCCGGCCGTACGGCCTCGCCAACCCGGTGTTCACCGGCTTCATTGCCGGCTTGCAAAACGGGGACAATATCACCGCAAGCTACAGTTGCAGCGCCACCTCGGACAGCATCGCAGGAAGGTATTCGATCATACCGAACCTGTCGGACCCCGGCGGTCTGCTTCCGAATTACCAGGTTTCCATTTTCGATGGGACATTGACTGTTCTGCCGCCGGTGCCGCCGGTCTTCCAAGCCGCGGCCCTCTCCGCGGGCATGGTATCGATCACTTGGACGACGACGACCGGGGCGGCTTACCAGGTGCAATACAACTCGGATTTGACGGACACCAACTGGACGAATCTCGGCAGCCTCATCACCGCCACCAACCCAGTGGCTGACGTGACTGACTCGCTCACTAACGTCCAGCGATTTTACCGCGTCATACAGGTGCCGCAATAACCGGCGCCCATGTGTTGCGATAGCGCCGGACGGAGAAATCGGCGCAGTCAAAAACCTCCTCCGCCAGATCAAACCGGCTTTCGAACGGAGGAAAAAAAGCGTCCCCCTCCACGACCCGCTTGACAAGCGTCAAATAAAGGTCCGAGCATCGCGGAAGCGCTTGCGCGTAAACCTGCGCGCCCCCGCAGATGAAAACCTCGCGTCCCGCCAGGTCCGGCGGCAGGCGGTCCAGCTCCCCCAGGTCCGCAATCCGCCGGGCGCCTGGATGGGAAAAACCGCCGCGGCTCAGGACCAGCGTGACGCGTCCCGGCAGTGGTTTGCCGATGGACTCGAAAGTCTTGCGGCCCATGACGAGGATGTGGCCGGTGGTGATTCTCTTGAACCACTTGAAATCCTCCGGCAAATGCCACGGAATCTTCCCCTCCCGTCCGATCACGCGGTTTAAGCTCATGGCGGCAATGGCTTTCATTTGCGCTTCTCACACCTCAACTTCCAGCCCCGGCGCGGGTTGGATGATGCGGATGCGTGGGTGGCGCAGGCGGATTTGCTCCTCGAACCATTGGCGGGATGAGAGTTCCCCGTGCCCCAGCAAGACGGCCCGCGGATCGACTACGCCCACGAAATCCAGCAGCGCCTCCCGGCTCGCGTGTGCTGTCAAATCAAATTCATCCACCTCGCACAACCGCGTCACCTCTCCCCCGCCCGGGCTGAACAGGAACGTGTCTCCAGGCTTGGACGCCTTGAGGCGCCCGCCGGGCGTATCGGGATCGGCGTAGCCGACGAAGAAGATGGACTGCCGCTTGTCGCCGATCATGCGCAGGGCCAGGTCGTGAGCCGGGGTGCATTCGGTCAACATGCCGGCGGTGAGGACAAAGATGCGGCCGCCGGTCAGCTTCATGTTCTCGAGTTGTTCCTTCTCCAAGACAATCAATTGCAACTCCTCGGTCAGATTGAGCTGGGAGGGTCGCCCGGGAATGAGGTGGGCTTTCTGATCGTAAATTTCCGTGAAGACCCGGCCCAAACCGCCGACGTAGATGGGTTGGTGGGGAATTTGCCCGGCTCGCATCATCAGGACCAATTGGGCCAGCATCTCCTGGGTGCGGCCCAGCGCGAAGGCGGGTATCAAGACGCAGCCCCGGCGCGCCAGAGCGCGCTGGATGGATTGGGCCAGCCGGTCAATTTCCCCTTCCCGCGTGAAGCCCGGCACAGGAGCCCGGTTCCCGCGGGTCGTTTCCATGATCAAGACATCCGCGCGCACCTCGTCGAACCGCGCGGCTTTCAGGATGGTTTGATCGTGGAAACAGACGTCGCCGGTGTAAAAGAGGCTCTGGGACTTGCCGCGCACCAGCAACCCGGCCGAACCCAGGGCATGGCCGGCATCGAAGAATTCAACCGTCGGCGAGGGCAGGCCGGCGCGGGTTTTCTTGAAGCCGGCCCATTCGATTTCGCGGCGGTACTTGAAGCCCTGGAACTGCTCTTCAATGTCCTCCACCTCGTCGTGGGAATACAGAGGGTAATCGCGAATGCCGTACTCTTCGCGCTGGCGGAGCATGACGTTGACGGAGTTGTGGAGGACGCGGCCGGCCAGGTAGCTGCTTAACTCGGTCATCAAGACGTGAGCCTCCCGGGAATAGCGCTTGGCCACCGGCAGCGAGCCAACGTGGTCGTGATGGCAGTGAGAGATGGCAATGGCGTCCAAGTCCTTGCCGTCCAAGTGGCTATAAAGGGGCAAGGCATCGCCGCCGTCCCGTTTGGGGTGCATGCCGGCGTCCATGAGGAGGCGGCCGTCGTCGATTTCGACAAGCCAGGCACTCGCGCCAATCTCGGCATCCGTGTTCAAGTTAGTGATACGCATGGTCAGAGAAGCTGGGACATTGGGCAATTAGGGCACAGAACCGCTGTCTTTGCCCGAAAACTGGCCCTCCACACGAGAGAGTCAGGGTCTCGCAGTTGCTTCGAACCTCCCGAGCAATAAAATGCTCCTGCGGTAACGTCGGTGCCAACGTCGCTCCCGTCCCTGCAAGTCTGCAAAAAGATTCTGAAAAAATAATTGAACATTTGCGGCAAATGTGCGTCATTTACTATAGCCTCACGGAAGAGGCTGGGTGGGTTTTTGGTTTTCCCATCCAGCTATGCTCCTGAGGTCAAGGGTTGGTTAGTTTGGTTGTTGGGGGGCGGACGCTGCAATGGCGTCCGCCCTTTTTTTGCTTCTGGCGTTTCCTTTCGTCGTGGCAGGGTTGATTTGTTCATTGTGTAATGCGCCGCTCAACGGTGCAGCAACGCCCAGTAGCGCAATCCGCGCGTGCTGACGGCCAACTGGCTGAACCCCAACTGCTCCATGATCCCCTCGTAGATGGCCTCTCCCGTGAGAATCACGTCCCCGCGCTTGGGCGGCATCCCGACTATCTCCTGCCTCTCCTCCAGCGTCATTTGCCAGTGCTTTTCCACCTGTTCTCGGATGCCGTCCAGAGTCAGCGCCGTCGATTCGATTTTGTCACGGTCATAACCCGTCATGCCCGCCTGGAGGCGCGCCAGAATGACGGCCGTGCCGCCTGTGCCCACCAGTTGAACGGGCCGCCGGCAAGCCTGCAAGGCCGGCTTGAGCACCGGCGCCACATGTTCCTTTAAAAAATCCCGCAGCCACACGCGGCAAGCCAGCAGCGCCCGCAGCCCCGGCGGGTCCGCCGGTCGTAGTTGCTCCAGCAACCGCACCGCTCCCAGGGCGTAGCTGCCGCGAAACTGGGGCGCGGCATGGTCGCCCACGATGAACTCCGTGCTCCCTCCGCCCACATCGAGAATCAGCACGGGCGATTCCGCCAGATTCGGGCTGCTGGTCACTCCGCGAAAAACCCAGTCCGCCTCCTTGTCGCCGGAAAGTATCTCCATGTCCAGCCCGCAGCCGCTCCGGATCGCCTCGGCCAACTCCCCTACGTTGAGGGCGTCGCGGGCCGCGCTGGTGGCGATCAAACGCACCGCTGTGGCGCCCAACCCGCCTGCCGTCTTGGAAAACTCCTTCACCGCTTCGACCGTCAAATCCATGGCAGGCTGTTGCAACCGCCGCGTCCCGTACAATCCCGCTCCAAGCCGGGTCTGCTTGCTAGTTTCAAGAACCGGCGTTGGGGAACCGTCCGCGACATCCGCCACCAAGAGCTTTACGGAGTTGGTGCCGACATCGATCACGGCGCGACGCTCTGGAATGATGCGGTTCAAAGGTGCCTTTGGCGGCGGCAGAACTTGTGCCTCCAGCGCCGGCGTGCCCGAATTGCGGTCATGGCGGTGGTTGGTTATTTTGCCGCTCGCCGCGCCAGGACGGCCGCGCCGATAATGCCGGCGTCGTCCCCTTCCTTGCTCGCCACGATTTGGATTCCCTTGGAAGTGCCGCTTAGGGCGTAATCCTGGGCTGTTTCGACGATGACGGCCATCATCTCATCGCCCAGGGCGTCGATCACTCCGCCGCCCAGCACGACGATTTCGGGATTGAAGATATTGATCAAGTTGGCGACGGCAATGCCGGTGTATTCGGCGGCATCTTCGATGACTTTCTCCACCAGCTTGTCGCCCTTGCGAAGCGCTTTGCGCAAATCGCCGCTTCGCAAGTCGTTCAGGTCCGGCCCGAGCATCTCGGTCAGCACGGTTTTTTGGCCGTCCTTGACCGCCGCGTGCAGGCTGCGGAAGATGGCGGTCCGGCTGGCGACCGCCTCGAAACAGCCGCGGTTGCCGCAGTTGCATTTCGGGCCGCCCACGGCGATCACCATGTGGCCCACCTCCCCGGCCGTGCCGTTGAAACCCGAATACAACTTGCCGTCCAGGATGATGCCTCCGCCAACGCCCGTGCCGATGAAGACGCCTATCATGTGCCGGGGTTTGCATTGCAGTTCCTTTTCAAAAATCCCCAGCGTTGCGCTGTTGCAGTCGTTCTCCACGGCCACCGGCACGCCCCCCAACTGCTTCTCCAGCAATTTCTTCAGCGGCACGTCCTGCCATTGCAGGTTCGGGGCGATGATCACGCGGCCCGCTTCGGCATCGACCGCTCCGGGAGCGCCCAGGCCCACCCCGCGCACTTGTTTGAGGTCCAAATCAAATTCATCCACCGCGTCCCGCACGCAGCGGGCAATCCGCTCGATGACCTCCTCGGGGCCGCGCTCGGCTTTGGTGCTCATTTTCGTGCGCGCCAGGCAGTTGAGCTTGTCGTCGAAAACGCCGGCCAGGATCTTGGTGCCTCCCAGATCGACGCCGACGTAATGCTCAGTTTTGGCAGTGGGTTCAGCCATAAGGCAGGGTAAGGCGGAGGCGCCTCATGTTAGCCGGTCAGCACGCTTTCAATGCGCCGGCGCAGTTCAACGTTGAGTTCATCGGCGGAACAATGTCCATCCAATATGGTAAAGCCATAGCTGCGCTGCAACTCCTTGAACTTGGCCGCCACGAGCGCCTGGTATTGCAGGAAGCTGTCAAACATGTCTCGGGACAAACCCAAATCCATCCCGCTCTCCCAATAATCCAGCGCCTGCTTCTTGGCGAACGTTCGCTCGACCAATTCTTCGGGTCGCACGTTCAAATAAAACACCACGTCCGGCGCGAGCGCAATCCCATAAAGGTTCCTCAGCCACGCCGCGTCCATCCCCCGGACCATGTCCCGCACCATCAACGTGTAGATGTACCGGTCCGCCAGCACCATGAACCCCGCCCGCAACGCGGGTAGTATGATGTTCTCCATCTGGTCGGCAAAGTCTGTCGCGTAAAACAGGCTCAAGGTGGTGTGGCTGAGAATATTCCCCTGCTGCGCCTGGTCCAGCTCCTCGCTCACCAGCGTGGACCGCTTCAGCCCCACCTGCACCGTCGCGTGTCCGCTTCCTTCCAGCCATGCGACCAGCCGGGCGATCTGCGTCGAACGCCCCGATCCGTCGGCCCCCTCAATGACGATCAGTTTGCCCGCCAGTTTCGTCACGTCCACTCCCGGCACTCCCAGCCCGTAAAATCGCCGCGGCTTGGCGCGCGGCACGACGATTCCGGGGCGCGGTTTTCGCAAGGAAATGGGACGCTGGGGCTTCATGGTTTTTTTGAGTGCTTCAGCTTCATGTATTTATTCAGATCCAGCTTCGAGGCGATGAGGTCGCGCACGATATTCTGCTGCGCCTCAATGGGCTGGCTGGCGTCGATCACCAGAAACTTGAAGTCCGTGCTCATCGCCAGGTACTGCTCCAGAATCCGCCCCTGAAATATGCGGAAACTCTCGTACGGATCACTCGAGAGCCTCAAATCCATCCCCGCCTCGAAGTACTTCAACTGCGGCCTCCCGTCCAGGATGCGTTGCAGCGATGTCTCCAGCGGGGCCTTGAAAAAAAACACCAGATCGGGCATCGCCGCGAAATCATAGATGCCCCGCACCCACTCCGACGGGCAGCCCCGGACGGTGTCGCGCGCGAAGGCGGTGAAGATGTAGCGGTCGCAGAGCACGATGTATCCGCCGCGCAGCAGGGGCACCAGTTGCCGTTCATAACGGTCGGCGAAATCGGTCGCGTGAATCAGGCTGAACGTGGTGGGCGAAAGAAGTTCGCGTTTCTTTCCCTTGCTCGTGGCGTTCTTGACCAGCTCCGAGGAATTCCATTCGCTGAAAAAAACCTTCAGCCCTTGCAGTTCCAGCCACCGTTTCAGCAGGTATATCTGTGTCGATTTTCCAGACCCGTCCAATCCCTCGACGGCGATCAGCCGTCCCGGAAATCCCAATTCTGCGAATGTCTTCATTGCCACTATTCCATTTACCCTCTCCGCCGCCGAAAGGAAAACAAAAAGTCCGGGCGGCAACAAAAAGTCCGAGCGAAAGACGTTGTCAGACGGTCAAATTCAGGCGAACATGAGCGCGGGTAAATGAACGCATTGGCACGAATTTATAAACCGGCCTTGATCGGGCTGGCCGCCCTTCTCTTTTGCGTTGCGGCGCAAATGCAGAATTGGATCAATCTGGACCGCTCTGAACTGGGTTTGACCCGGCTCACCCCGCTGGATAACGCCCCTCCCGCCCTGGCCTTCACCACCGTGGCGCTGGGCGGCTTCCGGGGCCTTATCGCCAACGCCTTGTGGATTCGCGCCAACCAAATGCAGGACGAGGACAAATACTTCGACATGGTGCAGTTGGCCGATTGGATCACCAAGCTGGAACCTCATTTCGTCGATGTCTGGCGCGTCCAGGCCTGGAACATGGCTTACAACATCTCCGTCAAGTTCAAGGACCCGGAGGACCGCTGGCATTGGGTCCAGCGTGGCATCAAGCTGCTGCGCGACGACGCCATCCCCATCAATCCAGCCGAAACACTCCTCTATCGCGACCTTTCCTGGCTCTACCAGCACAAGGTGGGATTCTACCTGGACGACGCCCACATGCACTACAAACTGCGGTTGGCGCAGGACATGCAGGATGTCCTGGGGGGGCATCCGAATATCCAGGCCCTCCTCCATCCGCAAACGCCGGACGAGCGCGAACGGGCGCGCAAAGTGCGCGACGTTTACAAAATGGACCCCCAACTCATCCAGAAAGTAGATGAGGAGTACGGGCCGCTGGATTGGCGCCTGCCCGACGCCCACGCCATTTATTGGGCGGAATTGGGCCGCATCAAAGCCAAGCCGTCGGACCAGGAAACGCTGCGGCGCTCCATCTATCAATGCATGCAGCAAGCTTGCGTGCGGGGTGGAGAACTGGGGCGGTCGGTGACCAATGTGACGCCGGAAAACTTCAGGCTGCGGCCCAATCTGGTGCTGGTGCCCAAAGTCAACGCGGCTTACGAGAGGAGCATCCAGGAGGAGCCCGCTGAGAACCAGAAGCAGAGTTTCAGGACCGCGCACAAGAATTTCCTCAAGGAGGCCCTCTTCCTGCTGTACGTGGACGACCGCATGAAAGAGGCGACGCAGTGGTTCAATTATCTCAAGACCACCTACACCAACGCGTTTGCCGGGAAGCAGGAGAACATTTCCCTGGACGATTACGCCTTGGGCCAGATCGTCGAATTCTACGGCGAGAACGACCAGAACAACGTCACGGCCAGCATCCTGGGCATGTTCCGCCGGGCGTTTGTCGCGTACGTGATGGACGAAGATGACCGGGGGCGGAATTACGAGAACATGGCTCGAAAGATTCACGAGCATTATTACGAGAAACTGCCCGACGTCGCCCGCGTGCGCATCGCGCTCAAGCCGCTCAGAGACCTCCGCCAGATTGTGCTCGACCAGGAATTGGACCCCGTCAACGGCATGCCGCCCCAAGCCCAGGCCATCCTGCGCACCAAACTCAATTTGCCCGCGCCAAAAGCGCCCCCCCCCGCGCCGGAAAACGGCTCGCGCGAATAGGCGCTCCGATAGCCCGAAAGGGTGGAAACAACGGAAGCCGCTGACCTATATCGCTCGCGCCTCCACCCTGCTCGACGCCAGACAGGCTGTCTTGGGCTTTCTCAGATGACGTAATCCAGGACCGAATCGGGGGTCTGGGCCAGGCGGCGCGCGCGTTCGCACAAATCGGCCACGGTGACCCGTTCCATGACGTTCACCACGGCCTCGCGCACTTCCTTCATCACTTCCCGGATTGGACAGCGGGCTTCATCCGGGCAGGTGCAGCGTTCGTAAAAGCGGTCGCTGACGCAACTGACCGGGGCCAGGGCGCCTTCGACGTGGCGGACGACCGACGCGAGGGTGATGTTTTGGGGCGGGCGCGCCAGGCGGTAGCCGCCCGCGGCGCCGCGGCGGCTCTCGACGGCTCCCAAGGCCTTCAAATCGTTGAGGATTTGCTCCAGGAACTTCTTTGGTATGTTCTGCTGGCGCGATACGGCCTCAATGCTTGTGACGCCTTCGCCATATCTGAGGCCCAACACCAGCAAAGCCCGCAATGCATATTCTCCCCGCACGGATAACTTCATTTCAGGAGATTCTATCATATCCAGGAAAGCGGTCAAGATTAACCGTTGATGCACAGGCAAATAGGCAAGCCAAAAAAAGTGGAAAATGTCCATTGACATAGTATGGATGTTCTTTATGATCGCCCGATATGACGACATCGATTGAACATTTCCGGCGGTTTATGCACGTCGGTCTTCGGCTGGTTGCTGCGTGCGTCGGAGCGCAAATGCTGACTCTGTGCGCGGCGGCGCAAGCGCCGGCGGACCAAGCGACCAACGAAATCGAGAGTTTGCGAAAGCAAATCCAGGCCTTGAGCCAGAAGATCGATGAACTCGAGCAGAAACAGGGGGCGGAGATGGAGAAGGTGACGGCGGCGCCGTTTATCACGGCAGGGGAGACGGGTTTCTCGATGAAATCAGCCAACTCAAATTTCATTTTGAACCTTGGAGGATTTGCGCAGGTGGATGCGCGCGACTACGAGTCGCCGGCGATTGGAGCCAAGGACACCTTTACAATCCGGCGCATGCGCGCGATCGCCAGCGGCACGGTCTATCATTATTTTGACTATTTCATGCAGGTCGATTTTGCCTCCGGCGTAACGAGCACGGCGACGAACGATGCGTTTTTGCAGGATGCCTACGTGAATATCCATCCGATGAAGGCGATCCAGGTGCAGGCGGGCAAATTCAAGGAGCCGCTCAGCTTGGAGATTCTGCCGCTCGATCAGTTCCTGTGGTTCCTCGAACGGGGCTTCCCGACGGAATTGGCCCCGAACCGCGACGTGGGCGTGGAGGTCCACGGGGAGCTTTGGAACGGCGCGTTGTCTTACGCCGCCGGAGTGTTTAACGGCGTGCAGGATGGCAACGGCAACACCACAAGCGATGACGTGGAGGTTTCGGACAACGACAAGGACGCGGTGGCGCGTTTCATCACGTTTCCCTTGCGCAATACGCAGATCGACGCGCTGAAGAACTTTGGCTTCGGTCTCGGCGGCAGTTATGGGCTTCAGCCGGGGACGACGACGCCGACATTCGCCACGATGGGCCGCCAGACATTTTTCTCGTACTCCAACACGGTCGTTGAGGGTGGCCAGCACCTGCGCCTGGATCCGCAAGGTTGTTATTGGTGGGGTCCGTTGTGCTGCTATTGGGAGTACGCCATTTCGGACGAGAAGTTCGTCAACGCGAGCAAGAAGAGCGCGGCCTACCTCAAAAACACCGGCTGGGACATCGACGCCTCGTGGTTTCTGACCGGCGAAACGAACGCCTTCGGGGTGCTGCCGACGGTATCCAGCCCGTTCCACTTTGACGGTTCCGGGTGGGGAGCATTCCAACTGGCGGCGCGTTTTGGCCAGCTTTCGCTCGACCCAGCCGCCTTCCCAATCTACGCGGCGGCCGGCCAGCCCGACCGCGCGACTTCCTGGAGCGTGGCGCTGAATTGGTATCTCAATCACAACATCAAGTGTATTTTTGAATACTCACAAACCGGCTTCTCCGGCCCCGCCCTCGCCGCGAACAAAGTCGGTTCGCAGGACGAAAAGGCCCTGCTGGGACGGCTCCAGTTTGGATTTTGACGGGCCGATGGCATGACGCGATTCTGCCGCATATTGTCTGTCTGTCTGGCGCTGGGGGCCGCGGCCCATTGCGCCGGGGGAACGATCTCCCTGCTCAACGTTTCCTACGATCCCACGCGGGAGTTTTACAGCGAGGTCAACGCTGCTTTCAGCAAGGAGTGGAAGGCCAGGACGGGTGACGACCTCAAGATAGGCATTTCCAACGGCGGTTCCGCCAAGCAGGCGCGGGACGTCATCGCGGGTTCCGAAGCCGACGTCGTCACGCTCGCGCTGGCATGGGACATTGACGCGCTGCATGAGCACGGGCAATTACTGCCCGCCGACTGGCAGCAACGGCTGCCGAACAACAGTTGCCCCTACACTTCCACGATCGTCTTTCTGACGCGCCACGACGGGAAAATCAAAGTCAAGGACTGGGAGGATCTCATTCGTCCGGGGATCAGCGTCGTCGCTCCAAACCCCAAGACCTCCGGCGGCGCGCGCTGGATTTATCTGGCCGCCTATGGCGACGCGCTGAAGAAAAACCACGGCGATGCCGCCGCGGCGCGGCGATTTGTCGAGCAGCTCTACCACAACATTCCCGTGATGGATGAAGGAGCGCGAGGCTCGGTCACCACCTTCACCCAGCGTGAAATCGGCGACGTCCTGATCAGTTGGGAAAACGAGGCGTGGCTGGTGATGGAGAAGATCGGGCGCGGGCGTTTCGACATTATCTATCCTCCCCGGAGCATTCTGGCGGAACCCCCTGTGGCGGTCGTGGACAAATATGCCAAGGCGCACGGCACCGAAGCGGTGGCGGAGGCGTATTTGCGCTTCCTTTACACCCCGGCGGGCCAGGAACTGGCGGCGAAACACCATTTCCGCCCGGAACTCGACGCGGTGGCGCGGCAGCACGCGGCGGACTTCCCGCCGATGGAATTGTTTACGTTGCGCGAAGTCTTTGGGAGTTGGAAGGAGGCGCAGAAAATCCACTTCGATGAGGGAGGCATCTTTGACCAGATCTCGCGCAGCCGGCGTTGAGAGCGCCGCGCCGTCCAATCCGCTGCCCGGCTTTCGGCTGACGCTGGGGTTCACAATTTTCTATTTGACGATTGTGGTGCTGGCGCCCATCGCGGCGCTGGCCCTCAAAGCGTTGCGCCTTCCATGGTCCCAGCTTTGGGAGCTGGCCACCAACCAGCGCGCCCTGGCCGCCTACGCACTGAGTTTGGGCGCCTCCCTGGCGGCGGCGCTGGTGAACGCTTTGTTTGGCAGCCTGCTGGCCTGGGTGCTGGTGCGCTACCGGTTTCCCGGCCGGCGGCTGCTGGATGGGTTGATTGATTTTCCCTTTGCCCTGCCCACGGCGGTGGCGGGGTTGACGCTGGCGGATTTGTTCTCCAGCCACGGCTGGCTGGGGCAGTTCCTGACGCCGCTGGGGATCAAAGGCGCCTACACCCGCCTGGGCGTGGTGATCGCGCTGACGTTTGTCGGCCTGCCTTTCTCGGTGCGCACGCTTCAGCCGGTGCTGGAATCGCTCGATACCGGGGTCGAGGAAGCAGCCGCCTGCCTTGGGGCGAGCCGGTTCCGGACGTTTGCCAGCGTGATTGCGCCCACCTTGCTCCCTGCCATTCTTACCGGCTTTGGCCTTTCCTTCGCGCGGGCGCTCGGTGAATACGGGTCCATTGTCTTTATTTCGGGCAACTTGCCGAAGACCGAAATCGCCCCCACCCTGATCGTCATGCGCCTGGATCAATACGATTACACCGGCGCCATTGCCGTGGCCCTGGTCCTGATGATCTTTTCCTTCGGCCTCCTTCTGACTCTCAACATGCTGCAAGGCTGGGCGGCCAAATTCCAGGAACCATGAATCCAGCCTCTGTCCCACATTCGCCCCTCCGCGCGGCTCCCGTTCCGCTGCCGGAGCAGCCGCTGGCCAAATGGCTCCTGATCGCCGTGGCCGTACTGTTTTCCGCCGTCTTCCTTCTCCTGCCTTTGGTCAACGTTTTCTACCAGGCCTTCTCCTCAGGCTGGGCGCTGTACTGGAAGGCCCTCTCGGAACCGGACACCGGTTCCGCGATTCGTTTGACTCTTCTGGTCGCGGGCATCAGCGTGCCTTTGAACGCCGCCTTCGGTCTGGCCGCCTCCTGGGCGATTGCCAAGTTCGATTTTCGCGGCAAAACGCTTCTGCTCACCTTGCTGGACCTGCCCTTTTCCATTTCGCCCGTTGTCGCCGGGTTGCTTTTTGTTTTGCTTTTCGGCGCAGGCGGGCTGATGGCTCCCTGGCTGGAGGCGCATCACCTGAAAATCATCTTCGCGATCCCGGGCATGGTCCTGGCCACCATCTTCGTCACCTTCCCCTACGTCGCCCGCGAGTTGATCCCCGTGATGCAGACCCAGGGACGCGAGCAGGAGGAAGCCGCTCTGACCTTGGGCGCCGGGGGATGGAGGACGTTCTGGCACGTCACGCTCCCGTCAATCAAATGGGGGCTCTTCTACGGGATCGTTCTCTGCAACGCCCGCGCGATGGGCGAATTCGGCGCGGTCTTCGTGGTTTCCGGGCACATCGCCGGGCAGACTGACACCTTGCCGTTGCGGGTGGAGAAGCTCTATTATGAATTCGATCCGGCGGCGCCCTTTGCGGTGGCAACCCTGCTGGCCTTGCTCGCCGTGGCCACGGTCGTCCTGAAAGCTTTTCTCGAATGGAAAAGCCGGCGCGAAACGTAGTAGCATCGCCGCCATGGCAGAATCCCAGCGCGCACTTTGAGCATCGAATTAAAGAACGTCACCAAGCGTTACGGCCAGGTGACCGCGGTTGAAGACATCAGCTTCGCGGTCACCGAAGGCGAACTGCTCGCCTTGCTGGGCCCCAGCGGCAGCGGCAAAACCACCGTCCTGCGTCTCATCGCCGGCTTGGAAACTCCCGCCAGCGGCGGCATCTTCATCCGCGGCCTCCAAGTCAACGGCGTCCCTGTCCAGAAGCGCAACATCGGCTTCATCTTCCAGAACTACGCCTTGTTCAAGAATATGACCGCCTTTGACAACATCGCCTTCGGCCTCAAGATCAAACATTGGGGCCGCCAGCGGGTCGTCGAGCGCGTCGGCGAACTGGCTGCCTTGCTCGAATTGGAGTCCCTCCTGCAACGTTTCCCTCATCAATTGTCCGGGGGCCAGCGCCAGCGCATCGCCATCGCGCGCGCCCTGGCCCCGGGGCCCGATGTCCTCCTCCTGGACGAGCCGTTCGCGGCTGTCGATGCCCAGATTCGCCAGGAACTCCGCCAATGGCTCGTCCGCCTCCATCAAGACCTCAAAGTCACCGCCATCTTCGTCACCCACGACCAGGAAGAGGCGATGGAAGTCGCCGACCGAATTGTCGTCTTCTCCAAGGGGCGCCTCGAGCAGATCGGCACCCCGCGGGAAGTCTATGAAACGCCCCGCAACGAGTTCGTCGCCCGCTTCGTGGGAGTCATGAATGTCCTGGAATTGGAGGTTCGCGCCAGCGTGGCCCGCTGTCAAGAACTGGAATTCCCCGCCCACGGCCTCGCCGACGGCCAGAAATTGCGCATCGGCTTCCGCCCTTACGCCGTGCAGGTTTCCGGCGACCCGGCCGCCTTGCGCTACCCGGCCGTTCTGCGCCGCACCTATTTCCTGGGCATCATGCTTCGACTGGAAATCGAAACGCCCGGCGGCCTGGTCATCCGTTCCCGCATGAGCAAGGAGGACTACTCCCGCCTCGACCTTGCCGATGGACGCCCCATTTCATTCCAAATCCGCGCCTATCGCGTCCTCTCAAAGGAAGGCGATCCCCTCGCCAATGAAGTCGCCGCCACACACCAAATGCCCCCCTCTTTGGGCGAGGGCATTTGACCCTTCGCTCCCGGCCTATTTGCGCGGCGGCAATTTCTGCGCGATCGTTTTTCGCTCGAGAACCGCGAATTTCGGCAGGCCATCCAGCGTTGGCACCTTGACTTCCCCTTCGATCAACGGCCGCGCATAGCGCACGAACTTCTCGTTCGGCATGAACCCGTCCGCGCTGATCCAATCCCGCGGCACAAGATGCTCCACGTTGGCAATGTCGCTCAACGGCTGCAACCCGGTCGTCCAGCGGTACTCCGCCCCGGCGTTGCGCACCAGCTTCACCATGAACCCGCTCTTGCCTTCGACTGCCGCCCTCACCGCCGCCCGCCCGCAAGCCCCCGCCTCCACCGAATCTGTCGCGCTGGCGTAATGCGCCGCGCAACGTTGAGCGTAACCCAGCTTCACCGACCGCGTCTTGGTGTTCAACTTCCCATAAACCAACTCCGCCAGCCGTTCCGCCGCCCCGGACAACACCGGATGCCCAAAAGCGTCCAAACGCGACTTGTCCGCGCTGTACTCCGTCCCATCCGCATTCTTCAACCCCTCCCCCACCACCACGATGCAATAGCGGTGTTCGGCGACGGTGGCCTTGACCTTGGCCAGGAACGCCGCTTCATTAAAAGGAATCTCCGGCAGCAGAATGATGTGCGGCGGGTCTTTGGGCGTCCGTTGCGCCAGCACCGCGCTCGCGGCTATCCATCCCGCGCTCCGGCCCATCACCTCGATAATGCAGCACGACCCGTCGTCCGTCGCCATGCTGCTCACATCCGCCGCAACCTCCATCACCGTGCAGGCGTTGTACTTCGCCACCGAGCCGAAACCCGGACAATGATCGGTGTGCGGCAAATCGTTATCAATGGTCTTGGGCACCCCGATCACGCGCATCTCGTAGCCGCGCTTGATCGCCTCCCCATGAAGCTTGTCCGCCGTGTCCTGCGAATCATTCCCGCCCGCGTAAAAGAAATAGCGGATTTCGTGCGCCTGGAAAACCTGGAACAGCCGGTCCATATCGCGCGCCGCCTTCTCAGGTTTCTTCTTGAAATCGATCTTATACCGGCAAGTGCCCAGCGCCGCCGCAGGCGTGAATTTAAGGTCCTCGATCGTTTCCGGGCGTTCCGCGCCGAGATCAATCAACTGCTCATTGAGAATGCCCAGGATGCCGTTGAGGCCTCCATAGATTTTCCCAATACAACGGTGCCTGGCTGCCTCCTGGACGACCCCCGCGACACTTGCGTTAATCACCGCGGTAGGCCCTCCAGACTGCGCCACCAACAAATTTCCAACCATTTCAGCCATACGTAATCACAATACCTAATCATCTCCCGCACCCGCGTAAAGGAAAAATTCACCCCGCGCCCGGCGGGAGGGCGTGTTCCGGCTCCCCTCAGGTCTTGAATCCGTGGTTTGAGCGGAACGCCGCGTTCATTGGAATTGATTGGTTCCGTTCTTGCCAATCTGTTATTGTTCAATCCAAGACAAAGCGGTGTGCGACAAGCTATTGGAGGAATATGAGTGAAATCACCCTGGTGTTGCAGGCCATCGGGCGCGGCGAGAGCAAGGCCTCCGAGGATTTATTGCCGTTGGTGTACGATGCGTTGCGGCGGCTGGCGGGGGCGCGAATGGCGCACGAGGCTGCCGGACAAACGTTGCAGCCGACGGCGCTGGTGCATGAGGCTTGGCTGCAACTGGTCAGCGCAGGCGAGCGGTCATGGCAGAACCGGGCGCATTTTTTTGGCGCTGCGGCGGACGCGATGCGGCGCATCCTCATCGACAAGGCGCGACGGAAGTCGCGACTGAAACGCGGCGCGGGCCAGGCACGGCTGGACATTGACGATTTGGAATTGGCGCAGACAACGCCCGATGACAACGTCCTGCTCATCAACGAAGCGCTGGAGAAACTCGAGCGGGAAGATCCAGAGCAGGCGCGCGTCGTGGTGCTCAAATTCTTCGGCGGATTGAACAATCAGGAGGTGGCGGAGAACATGGGCCTCAGCCTGCGCACGGTGGAACGCCAGTGGGCCTGCGCCAAGGGGCGGCTGTTCCGCTGGGTCCGCGCTCAACATTGAACGGCATTTTCATGGCGGACGAACCACCGCCCTGGCGCGTAATTTAGTGGATCAAAGAAGATGAGCGCATCGAAACAAGTGGAAGACGCTGTTTTTTTCACGGCGCTGAACCTGACCGACTTGGGGCAGCGAAAACTCTTTCTGGACCAAGCCTGCGCCGGCAATCCGGGATTGCGGGCGGCGGTGGAGGATTTATTGGCGGCGCAGGGCGACGCCGAGCATTTCATTGCCAAGGGCCGCGCCGCGCTGCATCTGCCAACGGAGGCCTTTGCATCCGGCATGGCAACGGGCGCCGACGAGCCGACCCGCCTGGACGAGGAGATTGGCACGCGGGTTGGCCGCTACAAACTGCTGCAGCGGATCGGCGAGGGCGGCTGTGGCGTGGTTTACATGGCCGAGCAGGAGGAACCCGTGCATCGGCGCGTGGCGCTGAAGGTGATCAAACTTGGAATGGACACCAAGAGCGTCATCGCGCGCTTTGACGCGGAGCGGCAGGCTCTGGCCTTGATGGATCATCCGAACATTGCCCGCGTTCTGGACGCGGGTGCGACGGAAGCCGGGCGGCCCTATTTCGTCATGGAACTGGTGCGCGGGGTCAGAATCACCGAATACTGCGACCAAAACCACCTGGACACGCGGCAGCGGCTGGAATTGTTCATCCAGGCGTGCCACGCGATCCAGCACGCGCATCACAAAGGCGTCGTTCATCGAGACATCAAACCGTCCAATATATTGGTGACGATGCACGACGGCGTGCCTGTGCCGAAAGTCATTGATTTCGGCATTGCCAAGGCGATCGAAGGAAAGTTGACTGAGCACACTCTCTTTACCGCGTACGAACAACTGGTCGGCACGCCCGCTTACATGAGCCCCGAGCAGGCGGAAATGAGCGGCCTGGACGTGGACACTCGCAGCGACATTTACAGCCTCGGCGTTCTGCTCTACGAACTGCTGACGGGTCGCACGCCGTTCGATGGGAAAGAGCTGATGAAATCGGGTTTGGACCAAATGCGGCGGACTTTGCGCGAAAAGGAACCGCAACGGCCTTCCAACATACTCACCACCTTGCATGGCACGGAGTTGAAGGCGACGGCGGAACATCGTCACGCCGAAGCGCCCAAATTGATTTCCCTGCTCAAAGGCGACCTGGACTGGATTGTGATGAAGGCTTTGGAGAAGGACCGCGCGCGCCGTTACGAAACCGCCAACGGGCTGGCCATGGACGTGGAACGTTATTTGCTGAACGAGCCGGTCGTCGCCCGTCCGCCGAGCCGGCTGTATCGTTTTCAAAAACTGGTCCGAAGAAACAAGCTTGTTTTTGCCTCGGGAGCGGCCGTGAGCCTGGCGCTGGTCATTGGATTGGGCGTCTCCACGGTTCTCTTTCTCAAGGAGAAGGAGGCTTGGCGCGAGCAGGCCCGCTTGCGGGAAGAGGCCCAGCGTTCCCAGCAGCGCGAGAACGAACTGCGCCTTCAGGCCGAGGCTAAAGAGAAGATCAATCAAGCGGCCATTTACGTGAGCCAGGAACGATTTGACGAGGCCGATCAGCTTTTGGAAACGATCAAGACGCTGCCGCCCAAGCCGAGCTTTGATGGAGTGAATGCTTACCGAAGCGTGGGCGAGTGGCTGGCTCTTCAGGGCCGGTGGCGCGAGGCGGCGAACCGATTTCTACCCCTCATGCAGATTGACCGTCTGGACGAGTGGCGGGTGGTGACCCTGGATTATCAGGCCTGCGGCGCGGTCCTGGCGGAATGCGGCGACCGGGAACGCTACGCCCAATTCTGCCAGACCGCCGTAATCAACTATGGCGCCACGACCAACGGAGACATGGCTGGACGCATCCTCAAAACCTGCCTTTTGATGCCTCCGGGCAAGGATTTGATGGCCCAATTGCGGCTGATGGCGGAAGTGGCGGATCAGTATTTCGCACCGATCCCAGAGAAGGATTTTCCTGAATGGGCGGTCATTCATTTGAGTTTGTGGGATTATCGTCAGAGCAACTACGGCCAAGCCGAAGCCTGGGGCCAGCGCCTTGCCGGGAGGGGCAAAGGCACGGCTTTGGAGGCGACGGCCCGCGTCATCATGGCCATGTCGTGTTACAAGAGCGGCCAGGCCGAAGAAGCCCGCGGCGAACTGGCGCAGGGCCGCGCACTCATTGAGGGCAAATTCAAGGCGGGCTTGGACCACGGCAACGGCGCCGATGGATTTTGGTTCGACTGGATCTTCGCCCGTCTCCTGCTGCGGGAGGCGGACGGTCTTCTCGGAGCATAGGGCGGCCCGCAGGCGGCCGGGAATCACTTCAAGCCCACCGCGGGAAAGTATTCCAAGAAAATTGGCGGACTTCGAACCACAAAGGCGCGTCTGTGATTAAAGCCCGGGAAGTGCGCTTCGGTGAATGCCCATCTTCTCGCGCACGACGACAACACAATAACAGCTTATACATGAAACAGAATACTTTAACTTCGTGGTCCATCATCGCGGCAGGCGTCGCGATTCTCTCGATGATGCCAGCGACGGCTTCGGCCCAAACACTGCTCAACCGCTGGAGTTTTGACAACGGCGGCGTGGCGACCACTCCAGGCAGCGGCGGCACGGTCGTCGATTCGGTTGGGGGTCAAATCGGCACTTTGGAGGGCGATGCATATTTCGACGGCACCAACGTTGTATTGGACGGCACCTACGGAACGGATGTCGAGTTGGTGGGCGGGTTGCTTACCAACCTGACCGCCGTAAGTCTGGAAGGTTGGGTGAACTGCACGGTGTCGGGGGGGAGCGCTCATTTGTGGGAATTCGGCGACGGCAACGGCACAGGCAACGAGTATGCCCGCTATGTCATCTATCAGAATGGCAACTCATCGAGCCAGATGGAACTGGCCGATTTTGGAGGCACCACCGGAGACCCCAATCAGGAATTGGTGGCGGCGACGGGTTTTGGAGGAGTGCCCGTGCATGTTATTTGCACCTATGATCAAGTCGCCGGCGTGCAGTTGATTTACACCAACGGCGTGCTGGAAGCCAGCCGGTCATTTCCCTCCGATCAAACCACGTTGAGCAGCGTCTCGACCGATGAGGCTGCGCTCGGAAAATCCCCGTGGTATGCCTACGGAGACGCCTTTACAGCCGGAACCATCCCTGAGTTCCGCATTTGGAATGCCGCGCTGAACCCGCTCCAGGTGGCCGCCCTCGACGCCGCCGGCCCAAAAACCGTCAGCACCAACTACGGCACGGTGACGGGTGTGCAGTTGAATGTTTCTTATCAGATGAGCGTCCACCAGATACAGCAAGCGGTGGTCCTGGCGACGGCCTCGGGCTTGAGTGTGCAGCCCAACATCGCCCCGCTGGCCACTTACGTCTCCGGAAACACCAGCATTCTAACCGTAAGCTCCACTGGCGCAATCGACGCCTTGGCCTCTGGTCCGGCGACGATCACGGCGATTTACGGAACGGTTTCAAACACCCAGACCATCACTGTTTCGCAACCGGCGGCTGTCCTGAGCAATCGCTGGAGCTTCTACGCGCCGTCGGCAACGGCAGGCAGCCCAACGGTGACGGATTCCGTCAATGGCGTTGTTGCCACCTTGGAAGGTGATGCCATTCTCGATGGAACGAACGTTAATTTGGATGGCACGGCGGGAACCTATGTCGAATTGAGTTCCAATCTCATCTCAGGCATTGCAAGCCTGACCTGCGAAGGCTGGATTTCGACCAATTCGATCTCGCCGGACAACGTGCATTTGTTTGAGTTTAGCGATGGCGTGGGGAAAGGCAACGCCTACTACCGTTACAATTTGCACGAAAGTGGGAACGCCAACAATTTCTCCGAGATAGCGGACGTCAGCACCGGCGGGAGCTCAAAACTGCAATCGACGCCTGGTTTGGGTGGATACGGCATGCTCCATATCGTCACCATTTATGATCCTGTCGCACAAGTGGAGGCCATTTTCACCAACGGCTCCCTTGAGGTGGCGGAGTCGGGCGTGACAACCTCCTTGAGCGGCGTGGCCACCAATGAGGCTGCGCTGGGCCAGTCTCCTTGGTTCGCCTATGGCGATCCTTATTTGAACGGTTCCATCAAGGAATTCCGCATTTACTCCGGTGAATTGACTCCCCAGCAAATCGCGATCAATTACTTGGCGGGGCCGGGCGCTCTAAACACCAACGGGCCGGGAGCGCTTCAATCCATCGCGCTGCAAATGGAGCCGACCATGAATCTTGGGGTGTCCGCAACGCCACGCTTGCTGGTGACTTATGCCAAGCTGACCAACTTCGATCTTACCGAGAACAGCATCTTCCCGGTGGCGGGATTGACGGTCATTTCCAGCGCCACGAACATCATCAGCGTCAACGCGAACAACGTCCTTACGGCCGTGACCAACGGCACCGCCACCATCACGGCGACTTATCAAGGTTTCACCAGCCAGGCCACGGTCACGGTGGTTCTGCCGCCCTTCAAATACAACTGGTCGGCGCCAGTGGCGTTCAACAGCCTGAACGCGGATCAAATCCTGACCAACGTCCCGGGCGTTATTCTTGGCGCGGCCGTCTTCGGCGGCACACCCCAGACGGTCACCTTGAGCGACGGACAAGTCATCAGCTTCACGGCGGACGGCTCGGTGGCTGCCGCCAGCGGAAATGGCACGTTCGCGGGAGCCTATCCCGCCGGCACCGCCAACACGACCGGGAACGCCGACTTTGACGCGGTCTTAAATGAGGGCTCGTGGGACGGCGGACCCAAGACCATCTCGATCAACAACCTCACAGTGGGCCAGTATTACTCGGTGCAGTTGTTCGGGCTGGACGACCGCAGCGGCGGAGAAACCAGCCGTCTGGCCAACTACCAGGATCCGAATTATGTCTTGGACGTTTCCGGAACCTTCCACATGGGAGACAATGTGTATGTGGTTGGAGCCTTCTGGGCCTCCAACACGACAGAAAATGTCAAGATGAACCTACCCACCGGCAATGCCGGCAACATCAACGCGCTGGTGGTGCGTCAAGTGCCTACCGTAGCCATTCAAGAGGCGGGCGTCAGCATCCAGTTGACCTGGCCGGCCGGCACGTTGCTCCAGGCGCCGACCTTGGCCGGACCGTGGACCACAAACGCGAACACGTCGCCCTACACGTTCGCACCGACGGAACCGCACATGTTCTATCGGGTACAGTTGCCATAGAATCCGGTCAAACCGAGCCTGCCCGCCGCAGGCCGATGCCCTGCGGCGGGTTCTTTGTTGAAAACTTTTTGAAGCGTGACAAAGACTTGCAAGGATGGCAGGGAAAGGCGCAGAGATGAATACGTTTAGCTTGTGGAGGAGCGTTGCGCGAGTCATTCCAATTCTGTCGATGGGATGTGGCCTGACGGTGCGGGGCATGGATGATGGGCCGGCGACATCATTCCATTGCCGCATCAGTGCCGATGCCGAGCCGGTGTTGCCGGGAAAATTCCAACCGACCTGGGAGTCCTTAAAGCAATATCAGTGTCCAAAGTGGTTTCGCGACGCCAAATTCGGCATCTGGGCTCACTGGGGGCCGCAATGCGAACCGGAGGACGGCGATTGGTATGCGCGGGGCATGTATCAAACCGGCAGTGACCCGTACCGGTTCCATACCAATCACTACGGTTCCCCGGCCGCCTTCGGGTTCAAGGATGTCATCCACCGGTGGAAGGCGGAGAATTGGGACCCGGAAAAGCTGGTCGAACTTTACAAACGCGCCGGCGCCCAATACTTCTTCGCCCTGGCCAACCACCACGATAACTTCGACAACTGGGACTCGAAATACCAACCGTGGAATTCGGTCAACGCCGGCCCGCACAAGGATTTGATCGGCGGCTGGGCCAAAGCGGCGCGGAAAAACGGATTGCGCTTCGGCGTCAGCGTGCATGCGGCGCATACGTGGACGTGGTATGAACCATCCCAGGATTATGACGGCAAACTGACCAAGGAGGAAGGCAAGGGGCTTTGGTGGGACGGCCTGGACCCGCAAGACTTGTATGCCCAGAACCATTCGCGGAGCGAGGACAGTCGCAACCCCGGGAAAATCCATTCCCAATGGAACTGGGGCAACGGCGCGAGCCTGCCCGACCAGGCCTATTGCGACAAGTTTTACAACCGCACGGTGGACCTCATCAACAAATACCGTCCCGACCTGATTTATTTTGACGACACGGCCCTTCCTTTATGGCCGGTGAGCGACGCGGGCCTGAAGATTGCGGCGCACTTTTACAACAGCAACCTCAAATGGCATGGCGCCGATGATGAAGGCGTGCTGTTCGGCAAGATTCTCAACGAGGATCAACGGCAATGCATGGTGTGGGACATTGAGCGCGGGAGGGCCAACGAGATTGAGACGTTTCCCTGGCAAACCGACACCTGCATCGGCGGCTGGCATTACGACCGGAGCCTGTTCACTCAACATCGCTACAAGAGCGCCCAATCCGTCATCCAGGCTTTGGCCGACATCGTGAGCAAGAACGGCAACCTCCTCTTGAGCATCCCGGTGCGCGGCGACGGAACCATCGACAGTGACGAGTTGCAAGTGGTCCAAGGCATCGCGGATTGGATGGACGTGAACAAGGAATGTATTTTCGGCACGCGCCCTTGGAAAGTGTTTGGCGAAGGCCCCGCCTCCGGTGGCGCGAAACTGAGTGCGCAAGGGTTCAACGAAGGCAAAGGCAAGCCGTTCACGGCGCAAGATGTTCGCTTCACGCAAACGAGCGACGCGCTCTACGCCGTTGTGCTGGGTTGGCCGGCCAACGGAGTGAACATTGCGTCCCTGGGCACAAAGGCGAAGTTGCTGGACCGATCCATCAAAAAAATCAACTTGCTGGGCAGCAAGGAAAAAATCACATGGCAGCAGACGGATGACGCGATGGTCATCCAACAGCCCAAAAACGAACCGAACGATTTCGCCATCGTTTTCAAAATCACGTTGAAAAGCATTTAATTTGACAAAACACAAAAACTCACACCGGTATCCAATTTCACCCGCATCGCGGATGTTGAAATTCAGCATCGAAGTTCTTTTCCTCGCAGCGGCGATTTCAGCAGTCGCCTACACCCTTCCCGTTTTACCGCCCATGCCGCCTGTTCCAGCGCCGTTGCCGGCCGGCACCGTTCCGATGGGCAATCCGGCGATTTTTACGGAAACAAACATGGACTTCGCCATCGAGACCAACGGGCCGTTCCAGCCGACGTGGTCGTCCATCGCGGCCAACTATCCGGCCAACCCGCCGGACTGGCTGCGACAGGCAAAGTTTGGCATCTGGGTTCACTACGGGCCGGAAGCTGCTCTTGCCAGCGGCGATTGGTCTGCCCAGCATATGTATCAGCAGGGGGCGGAGGCCTATAACAATCACCTGAGTAATTATGGTTATCCCACCACCAACGGATACAAGGATGTCATCCATACATGGAGTCCAACCAACTATAATCCCGCCGGGCTGGCGCAGCTTTATTACAACGCCGGGGCGAGGTTCCTGCTCATCCAGGGCGTCCATCACGACCAGTTCGACGAATGGAACTCGACGTACAACCCGTGGAATGCGGTGAACTTCGGTCCGCGGCGGGATACAATGGCGGAATGGACCAACGCCGTCCGCTCGCTCGGAATGCACTTCGGCGTTGCCTTTCACCACGAATACGGCTGGTGGTGGTACCAGCCCGCATACCTGAGCGATACTTCGGGACCTAAGGAGGGTGTTCCTTATGATGCCCTCACGGCGACGAATGGCACGGGTACATGGTGGCAGAACTACGACCTCCGCCGACTTTACCTCGTCAACCTGCAAGAGTATGAGGGTGTTTCCAATCCCGGCACCGGTTACTTTAATCCGTCTCAGGGTATTTTCACGAACCATTTGGACTACGCGTATTGGTATGCCACGCAATGGGCGCTGCGCATTATTGACGTGATCCAGAATTACGATCCTGATTTTATTTACGCGGACGGCAATTCCACCCAGCCGTTCAGCGGTTACGCGACCGGAACAGGTTACTATTGCGACGCGATGGAACGAGTCATGGCCCACTACTACAACGAGGCCTTGTTGAGACGCGGTCAGGTGAACACATTTAGTTTCGTCAAATTCCACCCGCCTTCGGGAGGCGTCGCCACGACGGCCGAGGGCAATTACGGCTCGGCCATCAATACAGCCCAGCCTTGGTTCGCAGAAACGGCGGTCGGGGATTGGTACTATAATACCGGTTTCGTGTATGACTCTGGCGGCATGATGGTCCATTGGCTGCTCGAAGCCGCTTCGCGCGATGGTGGCGCGGTCATCAATATTTGTCCCAATCCGGCCGGTTCGCTGGACAGCGGCGCCACAAATATGCTCGTGGGCGTCGGTCAGTGGATGGCGATCAATGGCGAGGGAATTTATGGGGGCAGAGCCTGGGTTGTAAATGGCGAAGGGACGGGATTGCTTCCGACTGGAAATCTTGGCTCGATCCAAGCCAACTATGACTATGGCACCAATGATTTTCGGTTCATGGTCGGTTCGAATGGCTCGCTTTACGCCTATTGCATGAAGGTGCCCGCGGCCGGCACGAAACTCACCATCAAATCTCTTGGCACAAGTTCGAATCTGTTGGCAAAGGCGATTACGTCAGTTTCCCTTCTTGGCAGCACCAATCAACTTGTCTGGGCGCAACAGGCCAGCGGACTGGTCATCATCTGCCCATCCACCATGCCGGTTCTCCCGGCGAACACGGCGGTCGCCTTCAAAATCGGTTCGCCGCAATCCATCGGCAGTGCCGTGCCCGAGAACGTCATCGCCATGCCGGAAACCAACCAGATCATTCTGGCGTGGAATTATCCCACCACAACTGCCGCCTTCACGGTGATGCGTTCCACCATCCACGGCGGGCCTTATACCACCAATACGACGGGCCTGACCAACACGACTTATGTGGACACCAACATCGTCGCCGGCACACTCTATTTTTACATTGTATCAGCCGTTGACATTGCCGGTCCATCCATTAACTCCGCGGAAGTGTCCGCCGCGCTGGCCGGGCCGCCTTCCAGCGATTGGTTAACGGAGGACGTTGGCGCAGTGGGAGCTGCGGGATCATTCAGTTTGACAAGCAATGTGTTCACCATTCAGGGTTCCGGCGCGGACATCTGGTATCAGGCGGACGCATTCCGTTATGTCTTTCAGGCATTGAACGGCGATTGTTCCATCACCGCGCGGGTGCTGAACATGCAAGACACCGCGCCGTGGGCCAAAGCCGGCGTGATGATCCGCGAAACGCTCGATCCGGCTTCGCAGTATGTCATCAACTTCATCTCGCCAGTCAACGGAACCGCCTTGCAACAGCGCTATGGCACGGCCTCCTCGGCTTCAGGCGTGACTGTATCATCCGGCCTTGCCGCGCCTTATTGGGTGCGGTTGGCGCGCACAGGGAACGTTTTCAGAGCGTATGCCGCGCCCGATGGCGTGAACTGGACATTGACTGGCACGACGAAGGTCGCGATGAATTCCAACGTTTATGTCGGTCTTGCCGTGTGCAGCGTGGACAATGGGACGTTGTGCCAGGCACAATTCGACAATGTCACGTTCTCCACCTCCGCTGTCGTTGTGTCATCGCCATTGCCCGCGTTGATCCATCGCTACAGCTTCAATGAAACCAGCGGCACAATTGCCCACGACTTCGTTGGCGGGGCCAACGGCACGTTGCAAGGCGATGCCCAATTCAATGGTATCGGCCAAGTGACATTGCCCGGCAGCAGGGGTTCGTATGTTCTTCTGCCTGGCGGGCTGTTGAACGGTTTGTCGAATGTGACCATCGAAGCTTGGGTGACCAATGCAGTTTCGCCCGACAACGTGGCGCTGTTCTCGTTCGACGACGGATTACAGGACGGTGTCGGTGGCGGCTATCTGCGCTATGTGCTGCATGATGAAAGTAATGGCCGCAGTTTTCTTGAACTGGCCAGCAGCAGCGGAAGTCCGTTGATTCCGGGTTATCCCGGATTAGGGGGGCAATATGTTCATGTCGTTTGCATTTACAGTCCAGCGGGGGGATATGCGATCATCTACACCAACGGCACACTCGAAACCAGCCAGAGTGTCTCCACTCCTTTGAGCGCCGTGAGCACCAACGCGGCGGCGTTGGGCAGATCGCCTTGGAGCAGCGATCCTTGGCTGGCTGGCGCCATTGATGAATTTCGTATTTACTCCGGGGAATTGTTGCCGGCCGACATCGCCGCCGCGCAGATCATCGGTCCGAATGTGCTGCTGACGACCAATGTATCGCTGGTCGTTTCCCAGGGAAACGGAACGCTCGCTTTCAACTGGCCGGTGGCTGGCTCCGATTTCACCCTCGAATGGAGTCCGACTTTAGGCCGCGACGCTGTGTGGACGGTGGTGGACGTTACGCCTGCCATTGTCGGCACAAACAATCAGGTCGTGGTGACCCCGACAAACGCGACAATGTTTTTTCGATTGGCAAGGTAAAACCCTGGCTGACAATCTGCAATTTGTCAATCAGAGCTATCAAGCGCCAAAGCATGCAAATGTCATGAAAGAGATCCAAATACTTCTGGCGCGGGTCAATCCGCCGTCGCGCTCCCGCGACATGGAGGGACACGGAGTGCGCAGCGCTCGTCCCTCCCGGAGAACGGCCAGTCAAGGCCCGTCATCAGGATACGGCGCGAAAAATTTTGCAATTGGGGGCGGGCTGCGCCACTGTGTGCGGCATGAGCAAGCCTCTGGCTCTCGTTTACTACGCCAATTTATTGCCGGGCAGCCAGTTGGCCAACCGGCTGCGGGATTTGGGCTACAGCGTCCAGTCGTTGAACACCGTGGCGGCGCTGGCCCCGGCTTGCGAGCGGGACAAACCCCTGCTGTTGGTGGCGGAATTGTCGCCGGCGGACCAGGTGTGCGCGGCGGTGGCGCAATTGAAATCCAACGCCGCCACCCAGCATATTTCGGTGCTGGCCTTTGCGGCTCCGCACGACGAGGCCATCCAGGCCAAAGCCCGGGAAGCCGGGGTCAATCTCCTGGCGGGCACCGCCGCGGTGGTTGAACATCTGCCCCAGTTGCTGGACCAAATCCTCAACGTCGAGTAAGCCCTTCCGAGTGCTCTCCTCATTGCCTTAAGCTCCGGCGGCATTGCGCCGATATGGTAGTGTCGCAGTACAGGTATGACGAGAGATGTAAATACGAGGCCTCAGAAGGGGTGTCGCCCGGCGCCGTCGCCGTGGGCATATCTCCTGGCTTTGCGCTTGCACCAATGGAAGACCCGCCCCGCGCGGACTCCGTCATCCCCGCACAGCGACGGTTCGGGCATGGATGCCCGAACGCAGTCGGCAGTGCCGGTTAACGGCGAAAGGACAGATACATGAACCACCCCATCGGGCCGCGCAACAATCGCATTCTGGTGATCGACGACAACCCTTCGATCCACGATGATTTTCGAAAGATCCTAAGCCCCTGGCCGGAAGACGCCCAGCCGGACTTCTTCGGCGAACCGCAAGCGGAAGTCAGACGCGTCGAATTTCAGGTGGATTGCGCCTCCCAAGGTGAGGAGGGGTTGAAAGCAATTCAGGTGGCTGCGGAGCGGGGTCAGCCTTATGCGATGGTGTTTGTCGATATGCGCATGCCGCCCGGCTGGGACGGGGTCGAGACGATCCGGCACATTTGGGCGCAGTATCCCGAAATGCAGGTGGTCATTTGCACGGCCTATTCCGAGATTTCCTGGGAGGAGCAGGTCCGTGAGATGAGCAAATCCGACAACCTCCTGATCCTTAAAAAGCCTTTTGACAATATCGAGGTGCTGCAATTGGCCCACGCATTGACGCAGAAATGGAACCTTGCCCTGGAAGTCAACTGCCGCCTGCGCGACCTGGACGAACTGGTCAAACAACGCACCCTCGAACTGCAAACCACGAACGAGGAGTTGAAAAAGGAAAACCGCGAGCGCCGCCAGGCCGAGCAGGCGTTGCGCCGGTCGGAGGAACGTTTCTCCAAAGCCTTCAAGGCCAGCCCCATTCCGCTGGCCATCCTTTCCGCGGGCGAGCAGCTATTTGTCGATGCCAACCAGGGTTTCCTGGCTCTCACCGGCTATGGCGCGGGTGAATTGATCGGACGTTCCCCAGCCCATCTCAAACTCTGGGCCGGCTCGGAGGGCCAAGCCGCGTTGTCGGCGAAGGACCCCAGAGAGCTTTCCGTGCGCAATGTGCCGGGGCGGTTCCGCTCCAAAACCGGCCGGGTGGCAGACATCCTGCTTTCGGCGGAAATGATCGAATTGGACGGGCAATCGCATCTGCTTGTGACGGCCCAGGACATCACCGAGCAAATCCAGCTCCAGAACCAACTTCAGCAGGCGCGGAAGATGGAGGCGGTGGGCCAGTTGGCGGCCGGTGTGGCGCATGATTTTAACAACATCCTCACGGTGGTGCAGGGGAACGCAAGCCTGCTGTTGACCATACGCGACCCGGAAGGGGTGGAGGCCAAGTTGCTGCAAAGCATCTGCACCGCCGCCGAGCGCGCCAGCCGCCTGGTGCGCCAATTGCTGGCCTTCAGCCGCCAGCAACCGCTGGAATTGCGCCCCGTCAACCTGCGCGAGACGCTGGCCACCGTCTCGGATATTCTCCCTCGCATTCTTACGGAGAGCGTCAAAGTCACCCTGCACGCGCCGCCCGGCCTGCCCGAAGTGAACGCGGATTCCGCGATGCTGGAAGCATTGATCATGAACCTGGCGTTCAACGCCCGCGATGCCATGCCCGAAGGCGGCCAATTGAAAATCGCGGTCGAAGCGGTGGAACTCACCGCTTCCAACACCGGTTCCAATCCGGACGCGCGGCCAGGCAACTTTGTCCGCCTGACGGTTAGCGACACCGGGACGGGCATAGCGCCGGAAGTCCTACCGCGCATCTTCGATCCTTTCTTCACGACCAAGCCGGTCGGCAAGGGAACGGGTTTGGGATTGGCGACCGTTTATGGCATTGCCAGACAACATCAAGGCTGGGTGGAAGTCTCCAGCCAGGTGGGCGATGGCACGACGTTCCTGGTCTTTATGCCCGCTTTGAGTTCCCGGCAGCCGCGGTTGGCGCCCAAGGAGCCGCCGCCAAGCGCCACCAAGGCGGGGCGCGAGACCATTTTGGTGGTCGAGGATGAACCGGACCTGCGCGATCTGGTGGCGCAGGTGCTCGAATCGCGCGATTACCGCGTCATTACGGCCGCCTCCGGCATGAAGGCTTTGGAAACTTGGGCTCAACGAATCGGAAAGATTGACCTGCTCCTGACCGACATGGTCATGCCCGACGGCCTGACCGGCCGAAAACTGGCCGAGCGATTAAGGGGAGATGACCCGCGCTTGCGGGTGATTTTCACCAGCGGCTATACCGCCGGCATGCCGGGATCGGACCTGGACAACGTCGAGCAATCCAATTTCCTGGCCAAACCTTACCGGCCCGCCACGCTTTTGCAAGTGGTCCGCGATTGCCTGGATCGGCCACTGACGCGGGCGGCCGCGCCGGCTTGAGCGGCCCGGCGCCGCCTTTGGGCACAAATCCTTGCCAAGAATCGAAATTTGGCATGAGATGGCGGCGATCTGTGGCATAGTTGCCGCGGACCTTATGCAGTTTGGCCAATCGGACCCCGACACCGAAGCCGCCCCCCGACCCGGGCGGTTCGGACGTTTTTACCTTCAGGAGTTGATCAACCGCGGCGGGGTCTCCGAGGTTTGGACCGCGAGCGATCCCGAAGGCCGCGTCTTCGCGCTCCGGCGGATGTGGGACAACCGGCTGCGCAACTTCGCGGAACGGAAACGATTCTTCCGCGGCTGCGAAGTCCTCTCCCAAATCCATCACAACGAATATGTGGTCAACTACGTTGAACACGGCAAGATCCAAGGCGTGCCCTACTTGTTGATGGAATATGTGGCCGGCTCCAATCTCAAATTGCTCCTTTCCCGCGGGGACCAGGTCCTGGCCGAAAACGTCGCCCAAATCATCATCGACATGGCCCTGGGCCTGGAGCAGGTTCATGACAGCGGATTCATCCACCTGGACTTCAAGCCCGAGAACGTCCTGGTCACTCCCAACGCCAACGTGCGCCTGATCGACTTTGATCTGGCCCGGCCCAGACCGGAGCAGCCCCGCAGGCTCCCGGGCAATCCCGGCACGCCCGCCTACATGTCCCCGGAACGGTTGCAGCACCTGGAAGTGGACCAGCGGGCCGATATCTTCGCCCTCGGTGTCACGGCCTACGAAGTCCTCGCCGGCGCCAAACCGTTCCCCGGAGACTCGCCCGACGAGATTCTGCGCAAACAACTGGGCCGCGAATTGACGCCGCCCCGCCAACTCAACCCCGAAATTCCGCCCGCCCTCGAGAAGGTCATTCTCAAATGCCTGGAGCCTGACATGGCCAACCGCTACCCCTACATGAGCGTAGTCGTCCGCGATTTGCAGGCGGCCCTCTACGTTTGAGGCGGAAAGGGCGGCGGGAAAAGTGATTTTTGTGCAACTTTATTGTTGCAATTCCGGCGGTGACGGTTCAGAAAAAGAGCATGGCAAAGATCACCAAATCCAAGAGAAAACCCAGTGCGGCTTTTATGAAACCGGTCCAGCCGGACGAGAAGCTCGCTAAAGTTGTCGGCAGCACACCGCTTCCGCGAACCGAACTCACCAAGAAGCTTTGGGTCTATATTCGCAAGAATGGCCTGCAAGACAAAAAGGTCAGAACCCAAATCAATGCGGATGAGAACCTGCAAGCCGTCTTTGGCGGCAAGAAGCAGGTGAGCATGTTCGAGATGACCAAGCTGGTCTCCGGGCACCTCTCCTAAATCCGCCCGCATATCGTCCCAATGGCGCCAGCCGCCCCCGAAAAAAACGGGCTGCTGGCCCGCTGGTCCCCCAACGCAGCCGGCTGAAACGGTCCTGAACCAGGCACCTGCCGCGCCTTTCTTTGCGCTGACGCAAAGGCTGGGGTGTTTCTTTTCCGCGCGCTGTCGCTGAAAAGAAACGGGGCCCAGATGTTGAGCTCATCCGGACCCCGCCCAAACCGCACACGCGGGTTGGTGAGACACGCACTTGCGATTGATGCAAGAGGTGTGCCAATGTCATTCTTGCTACAATGCCTGATAACCAAGGCGACGGCCCCTCTCAAGCCTGAGCAATCGCCTTTCCAACCTCGGCGCCTGGCCCCCTTATGGCACCGCAGCATGTTGATTATTAGCTGGTTGTGAATGCCCAGGCACCCATGATGAAAGCTGGAATGACTAATGTCTAAGCCCCAATGACGAAGGAATGACGAAGCCCTAAATGACTAAAACGGCCATTTCGTAATTGAGTCATTTGGAAATTCTTTCGTCATTCAGGCTTCGACATTCGTCATTTTCTCTCCGCGGCATGTGGGCTTGCCGTTGACCGCATCGCCTTATGTCCAAGAGTTGAGATCTGGCGAGGGATGGGGAGAGCGCGCTTGACCTTTGGCCCGGCGGAAACTAGCCTAAAGCCGGTTGGTGGCTATAGCTCAATGGTAGAGTCCAAGCTTGTGGAGCTTGTTGTTGCGGGTTCGAGTCCCGTTGGCCACCCCACCCTCCAAATTTGAGCATTTTTGTCAGTGGAATAAATGTCTGACCGCCCCGGACAGCCTTTCCAGCAGAAACTGCGCGGACATGCTTAATAGTTTGATGATGGTCAGAGTAGTGCGACCGACGCCACGCTGCTGGGGCGGCCCGGCATATTTGTTTCCGCCTCAGTCGGATACTCTTGCTGCCGCCTTTTGCGTTGCCTGTGACGCGCAATTCGCTTAAAACGGGTTCAGCCATGTCCGACGTCACCCAATTGCTCAGCGCCATCGAAGCGGGCGATCCACAAGCCGCCGACCAATTGCTCCCTCTGGTCTATGAAGAACTGCGAAGGCTGGCGTTCTTGAAAATGGCCCAAGAGAAACCAGGCCAGACCCTGCAAGCTACGGCATTGGTCCACGAAGCTTGGTTACGACTGGCTGGTTCGAATCATCAACAATGGCGCGGACGTTCCCATTACTTCGGGGCTGCCGCCGAGGCCATGCGGCGCATTCTTATTGACAAGGCCCGGCACAAGGCCAGTTTGAAAGGCGGCCTCGATCATCCGCTCGAGGAACTTCACGAATCCAGAATCGAGCTGGCTGCTCCGTCGGATGAAATCCTGGCTGTGCATGAAGCCCTTGATGCCCTGGCCGCCGAGGACGCCACTGCCGCTGAAGTGGTCAAGCTGCGCTATTTCGTGGGCATGACGATTCCTGAAATCGCCGAGGCCTTGGAAATATCCCCGCGGAGCGCCGATCGGCACTGGGTCTTTGCCCGGGCGTGGCTCAAAGGCGCCATCCGGGGCGGCTAGTCGTCAAGAAAATTGAATTCCCGTGGCGTGATTTACCGGCCGATTGCGCCATTGCTTGGTAACAGGACATAAGATGAACGAATCAGACTCATTCAAGAACCGGCCGGAGAAAGAGATTTTCTTCGAGGCGCTGGACAAGAATAGCCCGGAGGAACGCGCCGCCTTTTTGGACGGCGCCTGCGGCAAGAAACCCGCGCTGCGGGCGCGGGTGGAAGCCCTCCTGGTCAATCATTTTCACCAGGACGCCTTCATGAAGAAGCCCGCCGTGGAAGGGGAGCGTCCCACCATCAAAATATCCCCAACTTCAGAAGCGCCGGGAACGATGATTGGGCGCTACAAGCTGCTGGAACTAATTGGCGAGGGCGGCTTCGGCTCCGTCTGGATGGCCGAGCAGCAAGAACCCGTGCATCGTCGCGTGGCGCTCAAAGTTATCAAGCCGGGGATGGACACCAAGCAAGTGCTGGCCCGCTTCGAATCTGAGCGGCAGGCCCTCGCCATGATGGACCATCCGAGCATCGCCGGAGGCGATATGAGACCGCCAACGGCTTGGCGATGGATATCCAACGGCACTTGCAAAACGAACCGGTCACCGCCTGTCCGCCGGGCAATTTCTATCGCTTTCAGAAAATGGTGCGTCGGAACAAGCTGGCTTTTGCCGCCGCCAGCGCCGTAATCGCCTCGCTGGTCATCGGTTTGGGCGTGTCCACCTGGATGTTCGTTCAGGAGAAGAAGGCCCATCAACAGACCCTGGATGCCGAACGTGAGCAGCGGCGATCAACTTCAGACACTGGCCGGCCACTCGAATTACGTGAATTGCGTCGCCTACTCGCCGGATGGCGCGATGCTGGCCTCCGGCAGCTCCGATCACACGGTGAAACTCTGGAATGCAAGTTCGGGCGAACTCCTGGCCACTTGCATGGGCCATTCCAACGCGGTCAGGTCGGTGGCTTTTTCGCCGGATGGAAGGTACTTTGCCAGCGCGGGTGAGGACCGATTGGTTCGATTATGGGATGCCCAGACGCATCAGATCGTTCTAACCATCACAAACCACGCACCGTACGCCCTGGCATTCTCTGACCGCTATTTGGCGCTGGCGACCAGTGGTGACTTCTGGGGTTACGATGGCGGTGTCGTTCAAATTTGGAACTACACAAACGGTCAAATGGTGGCGGAATTGCCAGAGTCTGGCAACCGGGCGGCATTTTCTCCTGATGGGAAGATTCTTGCGACCGCCAATTGGCGGGGATGGGTCAAACTATGGAACCTCGACGATCTCAAGCCGTTCAAGTCCTTTCACTCCCAAGAGGTCCTTTCCCTGGCCTTTTCGCGCGATGGACTCACCTTGGCTTGGGGTACGGGTCTTGGAGACATAGGGCTTTGGGAGTTAAATCAGGATCGGCCAACTATCCACCACAAAAGCAACTTCAGAGTTTATGCCGTCGCCCTCTCGCCAGACGGGCGACATTTGGCCTCGGCACACCAGACGCACGACATCACTCTATGGGACATCCAAAGCGGTCAAATAATACAGAGGCTGCTTGGACATGGTGACCAGGTCTTGGCGGTGGCGTTTTCAGCGGATGGCACGCTGGCCTCCGGCAGTTTTGATGACAAGGTCATGCTTTGGACACCTTTCATCGCAAAAGAACAAACGGTCATCTCCAACATCAAGACGCCGCGCTGGGATAGAGTTGGACTGCCGGTTTTTTCGCCGGATGGAAAACGCTTTGCGGCTGCCACCGTTAACGGTTTCGTTCGGCTTTGGGACATTGCCACCGGACAAGCCGATAGAGGGACAAACATGGATGGCCTCCCGGTTGCCTTTTCGGCCGATGGCAGGAGTCTGTTCACGCGAAACGGATCGTTCAAGCTGCTGCGAAGGTGGGATGTATCAACGCAATCGCTGATCGAGTCCACCGCGGTTATGACACCAAATGACGGGAACTACGACTCCGCGGTGTCGCCCGACGGCAAACTGGTTGCCACGTCCCACAACGGCAGAATTGTCTTGAATGATCTCATCACGGGCCAATTGGTGTGCGCGCTTCCACAAACCTCGATTGCCCGATGTGTCAGCTTTTCGGCGGACAGCGCGAAGCTTCTCGCAGGGAATTGGGATGGAGTGGCCAGACTTTGGGATGTGAAGACGCGCCAACTTGTTTGGACTTCACCCGGTTTCAGAAACACTGTTGGAGCAGTCGCTTTCTCCGCCAACGGCGTCTTTGCGGCCGGAAGCTGGGACGGAACGATCAAGATTTGGGACGCAAATGCCGACAAGGTACTCGCAACCTTGACTGGACACAAAGCAGGTGTGATCCAACTGGCCTTTTCCAGCGATGGGCGCACCTTGGCCAGCGGCAGCGATGATAGCACGGTGAAACTATGGAATCTGGCGATTGGTTGCGAGGTAATTACGTTTAAGACCGATGTCCCCCAGTACTATGTCACGTTTTCCCCCGATGATAAAATCCTGGCGACGGGCGGGGGCGACGGAAAAGTCCACTTCTGGCACGCAGCATCCCTGGCGGAAATTGCCCAGACCGAAAAAGCGGACACAGAACAATGAGATGAGGATTACCTGGAGGAGAATTATGAGCGAAGAAAAAGAACAGATTATTGAAAAGAAGCAGACGGAGGCAGAAACGCCGCACCAACACGTCGCAAAGACCGTTAGGACGATTGGCATTTGTGCTTTGGCCACTTTCTGCCTTGGCTCAATCCAATCACCGTGGCCCGCCGCCGTTGCCAGTTGTGGCTTATCCATAATGGGGGTGGGTGTTGCCTATGTAATGCTGCGTCGCCCCTAGCCATGGAAGCTCAGAGCGGTATTATAGACACACACCTAAATCATGGAAGGAATTTGAACCTCTGGCTGGCCGGCTTGTTGTTGCGACATGAAAACTTCGAAACAGGCAGTGCTGATTCTCGTCAGTTCGCCGTTTCTTTGGATCGGCGCCGCTGGCGCGTTGGTTTCGATTTCAGCCTATTACCTGTTGTATTCGGGCCATCTCCAGCCCCTGGCAGGCCTTGCCGACGCCCTTCACCTGGGTATTTATGTTTTCCCGTTTTTAGCCTTAATCCTCGCATCGAGCATTTGTCTTGTGATGAGCGGTCTTATTGTAGGGACAGTTCGTTATTGCCGAAAATTGATTGAGAAAACAGCGGTCAAACCCCCGGAACACCCACAATAGGCGGATCGCTTATCAGATGCTCAACCATCAGCCCGTGAGGTCACGTTGGGCTTAACCTGAATCATTAGTAACCTACTTGCGAACTCGCCAACACGGTTTTCCGCGAAGATCGCCAAACTGGGCCTTGAGGAGGGCTATATTGAAACGCCCAGTCCCAAAGGCTCGCTCCGCGTCGCCTTCCCGTCGAAAAGTTCACGAGTTCTACTTCCCGCGACTCTTTCTCGACCTGCCCGTCGAACCACCTGTCCAGAGGGCCGCGTGACCGGCAGTTTCGTATCTTGATATCAAGGACGAGAAAGCTCGCGTCTCGCGCGGCATGGGAAATTCCATGGCGGCCCATGCGCAGGATCGCGGCGCCGCCTCCCTGTCCCCCGTTCGGAAGGGGGCGGGCAGCCATTTTTTGGCGCGGGCCATGACAAGAAAAGACGAAAGAATTTGATTGACGATATGGATTATAGGTGTAATCTTTCACCGATTACAGAAGTAATCGTAAATAACGCGCCATGAGAAAAATGCCCCGCATCTCCGAAACTGAATGGGAAGTCATGAAAGTGGTCTGGGACCTCGCTCCCTGCTCCGCCGGTCAAATCATCGAAGCCCTGAGGCAAACCGACGCCTCCTGGCACCCTCGCACGGTCAAGGCTTTTCTCAACCGGCTCGTCGGGAAGAAGGCCTTGGGCTTCAGCAAGAACGGACGCGCCTACCTTTACCGTCCGCTCGTCCGGCGCGAGGAATGCGTCGATGCCGCCAGCGAGTCGTTTCTGGGCCGGGTGTTCGGCGGGGCGTTGATGCCCATGCTCGCTCACTTTGTCCAGGGGGACAAACTTTCTCCCGACGAAATCCGCGAACTGCGGCGCCTGCTCAAGAAAAATGACTGAACCGATTTTATGCAAACCCTCTTCTCCCATCTTCCCAGCCTGCTGAGAATCTCCGGGCGGGCTTCGGTCGTCATTCTGCTGGTGTTGGCGGCGCGATGGCTTTGCGGACGGCGTCTGCAACCGCGCTGGCGCTGCGCGCTTTGGCTGCTGGTCCTGCTGCGTCTGGCCCTGCCGTGGACCATTCCGTCGCCGGCCAGCGTTTTCAATGTCTTGAAGATGCCCGCTTCCGCGCCTGAAGCGCGAGCGGAAGCGTCTCCCACTCCAGTCCCGGACGCGCCGGTTGGGAAGAGCGAGAGGGGCGCCGTTCCCGCATCTTCGGCCGCGACGCACTGGCTGGCGTGGTTATGGGCGGCGGGCGCTCTTTGCCTGGTGGGCTGCACCGTTGTCAACAATCACAGAATTCTCCGGCGTGTGATACGACAGCGTCCGTTGCTCGACGGCCCGACGCTCAATTTGCTGGAAGATTGCAAGTCGTTGATGGGTGTCACGACGCCAGTGACGCTGATCGAGACAGAAACCATCGCAAGCCCCACGCTCTTCGGCTTCGTGCGTCCGCGTTTGCTGTTGCCCGTGGGACTGGCTGCCCGATTTACACGGGAGGAACTGCGCCATGTGTTCTTGCATGAATTGGCTCATATCAAGCGCCACGACATCGTCGTCGGCTGGGTGATGCTCGGGTTGCAGACAGTCCACTGGTTCAACCCGCTCGTGTGGCTGGGCTTTCACTGCCTGCGCGCGGACCGCGAGTTGGCCTGCGACGCGCTGGCCCTATCTTACGCGCGCCCGGGTGACAATGAAGCCTACGGCCTGACCATCGTGAAACTTTTGGAAGGATTTGGCCAATCGGTATGGACCCCGAGCCTGGCCGGAATCCTCGAAAACAAACAACAAATAAAAGAGAGGATAAGTATGATCGCAAAATTCCATAAATCCGAACGCGGACTAGCCCTGGCGCTATCGCTTCTCACCGGCCTGGCACTGGTGACCCTGACCGACGCGCAGACTCCCAGCCAGAAGCCGGTGGGCGCTCAAGCGTCCAAGGGCGGCGATTGGAACCTGGACCAGAAGCTCCAAATGGCCCAAGGCGGCAACCAATGGGCTGCTTACGAACTTTGGGATGCCTATTACCGCGGCCACCACGGAGTAGATACGGACTCAGCCAAGGCGGACAAATGGCTCGGCGAAGTTATCAAGGATGTGTGGGTTGTGAGATTTGAGCCGGTGGATAACTTCGCGCCCAAAAACCCCGGCGAGTTTTTGCAGAGAATCCATGAGCATTATTCCGGTCATTCGGGCAAAAACAATATCGGCGCCGCCAGCTTTTTCAGAACAACCCAGCAAGGCGACAAGCTGGTCGGTTCCTTCCTCAGCAGTTCCCCCGATGAGCTTAAGGCCGGCCTGGCGCAGGTGCCGGGCATCAAGGTCACCACCGTCGAACGCATCACGCCGGAAACATTCATCGCTTACGATCAGTCACAGCAGGAGTCCTTGTGGAACTTGGAGGAGAAAGTGAAACTGGCTGAAGCCGGCAACCAATGGGCCGCCTACGATCTGTGGGATGCCTATCATCGCGGCCATCACGGAATGGATACTGATTCAGCCAAGGCGGGAAAATGGCTCGCCAAAGTTGCCGAAAACACATGGGTGGTCAAATTTGAACCGGTGGATGATTTTGCGCCCAAAAACGCGGGGGAATTTTTGGCCAGAATCCATGAGCATTCTTCCAGCAGTTCCGGCAAAAACAACATTGGCGCCGCCAGCTTTTTCAGAACCACAAAGCAAGGCGACAAGCTCGTCGGTTCCTTTCTCAGCAATTATCCCAACGAGCTTAAAGCCAGTCTGGCGCACGTGCCGGGTGTCAAGGTGACCTCTGTTGAGCGGATGAGCGCCGGAGATTTCATAAAATACGACGAGTCACAGCAGGAGTCCTTGTAACTTTGGCGCTGATCTGCTCACTCAACCGGGCCGGGGGGCGATACGCGAGGAGGGAATTCTTGCTTCGGGCGGGGAAAGCATTCCGGGTTGAAAATCAGCGGGCAAATCCTCCGGCAGCAAGGTGGTGAGGGCGTCGCGGTCGCAACGGCCGCTCTCGGCCAGCCGGGTGCATTGGTTGCGCACGGACGATTCGAAGAGGTTGCGCATTTCACGGGCGTTGCCGAATTGTTCGTTGCGCGCGGCGTAAAGCTTGACGGTCAGTTCCCGCGCTTTCCGCTCGGCTTCCGGCGAGCAAACCAGCCCGCTTTGCGAAGCCATGCGGTGAAAAATTTCGAGCAATTCATCGGGCTGGTAATCGGGGAAGTTGAGATAATTGGCGAAGCGCGATTCCAGGCCCGGATTGGACGCGATGAATTGCTCCATCGGCTTGCTGTAGCCGGCCACAATGACGATCAGCCGGTCGCGTTCGTCTTCCATGCGCTTGAGCAGCGTCTCAATGGCTTCAGCGCCGAAATCCTCCGCGCCCCTGCCGGCCAGCGCGTAGGCTTCGTCAATAAACAGAATCCCGTCCAGCGCCGAATCGATGGCCGCGTGAGTCCGCACCGCCGTTTGGCCGACGTATTCCGCCACGAGGCGGCCGCGGTCGCACTCGACGACGTGGCCGCGCCGCAGCAGACCCAATGATTTGTAGATGCGGCCCATGAGGCGCGCGACGGTCGTTTTGCCGGTGCCGGGATTGCCAAAGAACACGCTGTGAAGGCTGGCCTGAACGGCGGGCAATCCCTGCTGTTTGCGCAACACTTGCAGGCGGGCAAAATTCGCGGCCCGATGCACCTCCGCCTTCACCGGAGTGAGGCCGACCATCGCGTCCAGTTCCTTCAAAATCGCGTTCAAGTCTTCTTCGCTGACGCCGGGATCGGAGCACCGGGCCGCGAAATCCAGGGCATACTGGCGCGAAACATTCGTGAGTTGGGCGGAAATCACCGCCGAGTGGCGGCGCTCGTGATCGGACAGTTTGCCGTCCATATCCGAGAGCGCCGTGACCAGCGATTGCAACGCTTGGCGCGCGAATTCAATGGTGACGGGTTGCAAACCGAGGTCGAGCGCGTGGCGGGCGAGCAGGCCGAAAATGTCGTCCAGTCCGTGTTTGTCGGCCTGGCGCAAGATGGTTCTGACCCTTTCCATGGCGAAGCGGCCGCTGCCCTTTTCGAACCATTTCATGAACAGGGCCGGGTCGCCCTTGGCAGCGGCCTGGCCGGATTCCAGCATGGCGGCCGCCTCGTCGGGTTTGGCGGCCAGGCCGGCGATGCAGATGGAGAGCGCGCCATAGCCGATCAAATCCGATTCTTCGGCGGCCAGGCGGCCCCACAGCGAGAAGGCCAGCAGGCGGATCAAGCCGTGCAGGTTTTCGATCAGATCAAATTCCTCGTCGCCAATGCGTTTGACAGTAAGCAGCGGCGGCGTGAGGATCTGCACGCATTCGACCAGCAGGCGGAGTTGCAGCAGGTTGCGCAGGAGGGATTGCTCCCTGGCGGCGTCGTAGCCGAAGACTTGAGCGCGCCAATCGCTGTGGCGCAGCATCTGATAATAGCGCCGCGCCGCTGTTTCCATGCTGTCGCGCAAACGGGCGGCGTCGTCCTCCGTGAACAGCGATTGCGACAGGTAATAACGCAGGAGGTAATCGCTTTTCATCCCGTCCAGTTCGGCCAATTCCTCGCGTTTGAAGGAAACGGTGCGGCCGGTTTTCGGGTTGCGAAAAAGCGTGGTGAGAATGGAGCCGGGAACAAAGGTCTCGTTGATCGGCATGGCGACGCCCGGCGTTTCGGCCAGGCGCGGCAGGCTGGGGGACGCCCGGGTGTGCTCCGCCAACTCGCGCGAGTGGCGGAGGCATTCCTCCAGTCGCTGGCGCAATCTAACTTCCTCTGATTCCGATTGCCGGTTCGTTTCCATGCTGGCAGGTCTTGCGTCCACGCCAGAATGCCCCGGAACGATTGGGTTGGCAACCAGTCATTTAGGAACTGCTGGCTGCCTGGAAGAGCATGGCTTTTTGGTCCTCGGTCCATTCCTCTTGCTTGAGGACCTGGCTGATGGCTTGGGCTGTGGCGGCGTCGTCGGCCGTGTGGCGCACGGCCTGGACCCAACGATAGGCAATATCGTAGCGTTCGGGATCGCAGACCGATGCTTTTTGGAGGAGCGCCAGGGCGTTCTGCCAGTCATTATTGCGCCGGATAAGATCGTTGGCTCCCTGGAAAAGTCTTTGCGCCTCGCCCTGCAGTTCCACGCGCGATTTGCCTTTGATGGCGGTGATGGCCCGAAATACCCGGCCGATTTCCCCGACAAGGCTCTTCTTCGGAGACGCTCCCGCGGGAGGAGCGATGGCCGGGGACGCGCCGACCGGGGAGGAGGCGCCAGTCCGGATGGCTTCCCAGCACATTTCCGCGTTGCCCCAATCTTCTCCCTTCAATTTCAGCCAGCGGCGGTTGCCGTGCGAAATTTCCTCGACCTCGTAGGCGCCGGACTGGATTTCTTTGTGGAGCGCGGAGGGGCCGCCGCTAGTCTGAAAGAGAACCAGTTCATGCCTGATCTGGATGCGCCTGGCACCGTGGCCGGATGGTTTTGGCGAAGGCTGATGAGGATTCTCCAGGGAGGCGATTTGTTCCATCACCATCAATTGCTGCTCGGTCGTGCGGCACAAGTCAATCAAACTGAGGAGCGCGGCCTCGGTCTCGTTGGCGCGGCCAAGTTGGGAGAGAAGTTTGGCATGGAGCATGCGGGCTTCGTAGGTGGGCTTGTGCTTGGCCAGCAGTTCCTCCAGGTCTGTCAACGCCTGCATGGGCTGACCTTTGGCAACTAATTGCCGGATGGGGCGGAGAGCGATTTCCTCATTTTCGGAGGTCCAATCCTGCGGGTCCATGGCGTTGAACATCCCCGCTGTCAAGGTGTGGACGATGCTCGGCGCCACCAATAAAGCCATGACTGTCAGGACAAGCCGGAAAATCATCAGCGCTGTCGGGGGCAAATAAACACACAGCATCAATCCGGGAGGAAGGATGACAAGCTGGGCGATGCGCCAGAGACGCAATTCCGGGTCGCGGCTGATGAACAGGGGAATCAGCACCCCGGCGCCGGCCGCCACGATATACGAGAATATGGAATGCATTTCGCGGTCGATCATGGCATTTCCGCGCGAACGTGTCAAGAGCAAATCAGGCTCTGTTGGTTAATTGGCGGAGCATCGCTTTTTCGCTGTCGGTCCATTGGCTTTGCTTGAGGACCTTTCTGACAGCTTGGGCGGCGGCGCCTTCATTCGCCGTCTGGCGCACCGCCTGCACCCAGCGATAGGCGATTTCGTAGCGGTCGGGATCCAGGGCGGATGCTTTTTGGAGAAGGGGCAGGGCGCCTGGCCAGTCGTTGCACCGGATGAGCTGGCTGGCTTCCTGGAGAAGCTTTTGCGCTTCGGCCTGCAAGTGCAGGCGCGGTTTGCGTTTGAAGGCGGCGCCGATGGCTTGATGCATCCGGGCGATGCGCCGGAGAAGGCTCTTTCCCGGACGCGCGCCGACCGGGCGCTCGGTTGACCGGACGGCTTCCCAGCACATTTCCGCGTTGCCCCAATCTTCTCCCGCCAAATTCAGCCAGCGGCGGTTGCCGCGCGAAATCTCCTCGACCAGATAGGAGCCGGGCGGGATTGCTTTGTGGAGCGGGGAGGCGCCGCCGTCCGTCTGAAAGAGAACGAGTTCATGCCGGGTCTGGATGCGCCGGACGCCGGGGAGGGATGGTTTTGGAGAAGGCCGATGCTGATTCTCCAGGGAGGCCAGCAGTTCCATCACCGTCAATTGCTGCGCCGTGGATTGGCTCAGTTCGATCAAACTGAGAAGCGCGGCCACCGTCTCATTGACGCGGCCAAAGTGGTAGAGAAGTTTGGCCTGGAGCAGGCGGGCTTCGTAGGTGGGCTTGTACCTTCCCAGAAGTTCCTCCAACTCGTCGAAAGCCTGAATGTTCTGGTCTTTGTCAATCAACCGCCGGATGGGGCGGAGAGCGATTTCCTCATCGGCGGAAGTCCAATCCTGCGGGACCAGGAAATTGGACAGCCCCACCCCGCAATAGTACGCGATGTTCGGAGTGGTCAACAAGATCAGGAATCCCAGGATGGCCACGAAGGCAACCAGCCCTGGGATATCTCCGGGCAAACTCACACACAGGACCAACCCTGCGGGGATCAGAATAAGCTGGGAAAGGCGCATGGAGCGCAATTCCGGCGCCCGGCTGATCATGTGGGCTATCAGCAGCCCGGCGCCGGCCGCCAGGAAATAAGAGAGCGCGAAGTGCATGTGCCGGCCCGACTATGGCATTGCCGGACGGAAACGGCCAGAGCAATTGGGTGAAGTCCGGGTTGAAAACCACGGCGCTTGCTGGCACGCTTGGCGCATGAGTCATCTGCCCCGGGCACGGGAAGTATTCGATATCGAGGGCGCGGCCCTCAAAGCGGTGCGCCGCCAACTGGACGGCGCGTTTGACGACGCCGTGGAAATCATGGTGGAAACGTTGCGCCAGCGCGGCAAGATCGTCGTGGTCGGCGTTGGCAAGTCCGGCAACATCGGCCAGAAGATCGCCGCCACGCTCACCAGCACCGGTTCGACCAGCGTTTTTCTCCACAGCGTCGATGCCCTGCATGGCGACCTGGGCATTGTCAGCGACGGCGACGCGGCGCTGGCCCTGAGCTATTCCGGGGAATCGGAGGAGCTGCTCAATTTGCTGCCCGCCTTGAAGCGATTTTCAGTCAAGATCATTTCCATGACCGGCGCGGCCAAATCCTCCCTGGCCCGCCACAGCGACGCGGTCTTGAGCGTGCGGGTGCCCAAGGAGGCCTGCCCGTTCAACCTGGCGCCCACCGCCAGCACCACCGCCATGCTCGTCATGGGCGACGCCCTGGCCATGACCGTTTTGCAGGCGCGCGGATTCAAGAAAAAGGACTACGCCCGCAGCCATCCCTCCGGCGCCATTGGCCGCGCCCTGCTCACGAAAGTACGCGACATCATGCGCACCGACATCCGCAACCCCGTGACCGGCGAAGGCCTTACGGTCAAGGAAGCATTGCTCCTGATGTGCCGCGCCAAATCCGGCAGCGTCAGCATTGTCAACTCCCGCGGCAAATTAACCGGCGTCTTCACCGACGGCGACCTGCGCCGGCAAATGGCGGCGAACAATGACATCCTCTCCGCCCGCCTGGGAAGCGTCATGACGCGCCACCCGATATGCATCCGGGATGACGCCCTGGCGGTGGACGCGCTGAAGATATTCAACCAGCGCAACATCGATGACCTCATCGTGGTCAACGCCGCCCGCGAACCAATCGGCCTGATCGACTTGCAGGATTTGCCCAAATTGAAGCTGATTTAAGCATGACAAAATGGTCTGACATAGCCGGGAGCCTGATGGACACCAGCACGATGATCGGGGCGGTGTTCGTCGCCGTTCTCTGGGCGCTGGCGGCGATCATCACGGGACGGGCCGTGCGGCTGGCCATTCACCGTTACCTGGACCGCACCCAGCGCGCCGGGGCGGACCCGACGGGCATCCGGTTTCTGGGGCAATTGGCGCGCGTTGTCGTTTATATACTTGCCTTCGTTGGCTACGCGCACGTTGTTCCGGCGTTGCAGAAACTGGGCACGGCCTCGCTGGCCATTGGCGGCGCGGCGTCGGTCGTGGTCGGCCTGGCCGCGCAGAGCACGCTGGGCAACCTCATCGCCGGAGTTTCCATCGTCCTCTACCGTCCCTTCAAACTGGGCGACCGCCTGCGGGTCTTTCTGCCCAGCGGCCCAGAAACTGGCGTGGTCGAAAACATTGATCTGGGTTATACCACCTTGCGCGCGGCGGACAAGCGGCGCCTGGTCATTCCCAACAACATCATGGCCAGCCAGGCCTGCGTCGATCTTTCCCTTCTTCCGCCGCGCACCTCCTGCAACGTGTCGTTCTACGTGGCGGCCGGCAGCGACCTGGACCAGGCGCGGAAGATTCTGCTAGACGCAGCCAAGGCCCATCAACAAATCGCCCAGATTGACGGCTGTTATCTCACGCGGGTGACCAGTAAAGGCGCCATCGTGACCCTGGCCGCCTCGTGCGCCGATCCGGACGCCGCGCCAGGCGTGGTTTCTGATTTGCTGCAAGAAGCCAAGAAGAAGTTTGACGCCGCGGGGGTCAAAATCGCATAGAATTTCCTTGCCTCCGGCACGCGGTGTGTGGTAGGATTTCCAGACTCGGAAAAAATTGGAACAAGGGATTTGTAAGTTTGTGGAGCAGGAAGAAAATCACGAAAAAGGCCCGCGTTGGTCGCGGGCAAGAATTCAAATGGGAAGTGGCAGTTATGATTTTTGCTAGATAAGATACTCGAATTATGCAAATCGCCTGCAATTCAAACAAACGACATTCGGGGCATTTTATGTCAAGGATGTTCTTCGCTGTTTTTTTAGGTGGTCTCACCCAATCTTTGATCTCGGTGTCAGCAACTGGCGCTTGCGATCCGCCGCCTTCGGGATTGGTGAGTTGG
>PLGF01000182.1 GCA_003138485.1 Verrucomicrobiales bacterium
GCTTCGCCCTGATATTTGGGCGGCGCGGCAGCACCGCCCTACCGACAAATTGGAAGCGGCTTTGCCGCGCTGCGAAATATGCGGGTTAGAATGTATTACTCCTGGCCCCAGCCGAAGCGGGGCGAAATGGGCCAATAGACGAAAAACGCCTTTCCAATCACGTTCTGCTGCGGCACCCACCTCCAAAACCGCGAGTCCAGGCTGTTGACGGTGTTGTCGCCAAAAACCACGTAGGCATCTTGCGGCACTTTGAGGGAATCTTCGGGGCTTTTCAGGTAATCGCTGCGCGAATCCAGCACATGGCCGCTGTATTCACTGTCACGCGGCACGCCCCTGGGGTCGAAGCCATAGACGTTCTCGAAATGCGGCGTGGAGGCGTCCAAGCGCCGTCCATCGATGCGCACATGGCGGTCTTCGCCGATATTGACTGTCTCACCCGGCAGACCGATGAGGCGCTTGATGTAAAACTGATCCTGATTCAGCCCGGTGATGCCTTTGGTTTTGAAGACGATGATCTCGCCGCGGTCCGGCGGCCGGAAATTATAGGTCAACCGGTCCACAAACAGATGGTCGCCGGTGGTTTCCTTGAAGCAGAGAATCGGTTCGCCCTTGCGGAAAGCGGACTGCCGTTGAAAATTCACCTCGCGATCGGGAAAAACATCAGGCCCCATCCAGAGCGTCACCGGAACCTCCCTGCCCCTGCCCTCGTATTCGACCCAGATGGTTTGCATGTTAAAAAAGCGCAGGAAATGGCCCGGCGGGTCCACGCGCACAACGCGCCCGTTTTCCTCGGCGATGATTTGGTGGTAAATGACTCCATCCGCAACGGACTCCCAGACTCTGCGCAAAGGGTTGGGCATTTTGAAGGCCGGATCGGAGCGGAGGTCCTGCGTCGTGACCCCGTAGAGCGTCGGCTGCATCGAGCCGGTCGGAATCTTGAAAGGTTGGAGGATAAAAGTGCGAATGCCCATTGCCACGACGATGGCGACAAGGAAGACTTCGACGTTGTCGCGCCATTCGGCGTTCGGGTACGGTTTGATCCATTTGTTGGCGGTCTTCTCCAATTCCTCCATTTGGTTTTTCAACGCTTCAGCGGGCGCGCCGGAGGCGATGAGGGCGCGGGTCCGGCCCAGGACGGCATCCAGCGCCTGGATGGCCTGCGGGGAGAGAATGTCTCTCTGGGAATTGAGGAGTTTCTGGACGTGCTTGCGCAGATCGCACGTCTGGCGGAGCGCGGGGACAAAGAACCATCGAAAAATCGAACTTGGATTCATATTGCTTATGTCTTGAGCACTTCAATGAACGCTTCCTGCGGAATGTTGACGGAGCCGAACGATTTCATCCGTTTCTTTCCTTCCTTTTGTTTCTCGAGCAGTTTGCGTTTCCGCGAGATGTCGCCCCCGTAACACTTGGCGGTGACGTCCTTGCGGAGGGCGCTGACGGATTCGCGCGCGACGACCTTGCCGCCGATGGCGGCCTGGATGGCGACCTGATATTGCTGGCGGGGAATGACCTCCTTGAGCTTGGCGGCCAGCGCGCGTCCCCTGCCCTCGGCCTTGCTGCGATGGACAATGCAGGAGAAGGCATCGACCGACTCGCCGTTGACCAGCATGTCTAGCTTGACCATGTCCGAAGCCTGGTAGCCGGCGTGTTCGTAATCCATCGAGCCGAAGCCGCGGGTGATGCTTTTGATGCGGTCGTGGAAGTCAATCAGAATTTCGCCCAGGGGCATCGTGCTCGTCAGCATGACGCGGCGCGGATCGAGGGTCTCGGTGTGATCGACGACGCCCCGTTTCTCGGCGATCAAGGCCATCATGTCACCGATGTATTCGTTGGGGCAGATGACGAGGGAAAAAACCATCGGCTCCTCGACTTTCTCGATGTAATTCGGCTCGGGCAGGAACGCGGGATTGTCGATCTCCTTGACCTTCCCGTCGGTCATCACCACGCGGTAAATGACGCTCGGATAGGTGGCGATGATGTCCATGTTGTATTCGCGCCGGAGCCGTTCCTGGACAATTTCCAGGTGGAGCAGCCCCAGGAATCCGCAACGGAAGCCAAAGCCCAGGGCCACGGAACTTTCGGGCTGATAGACGAAGGCGGAGTCGTTCAATTGCAACTTGCCCAAGGCCGCCTTGAGGTGTTCGTAGTCGGCGGTGTTGATGGGATAAAGCCCGCTGAAGACCATCGGATGAATCTCCTTGAATCCGGGCAGGACCGGCGAGGGATTCCGGGCGTCGGTGATCGTGTCGCCCATTTTGACGTCCTTGGGGCTTTTGATGTTGGCGGTCATGTAGCCCGTTTCGCCTGTTTCCAATTTCTCGCGGACGTAGGGCTTGGGATTGAAACTGCCCACCTCCTTGATTTCGACCGTTTTGCCCGAATGGAGCAATTTGACGAGCATTCCGGGGCGCAATTCGCCGTTGAAGACCCGCACATGCGTGACGACCCCCTTGTAGGTGTCAAAATACGAATCAAAACCCAGCGCCTGCATCGAAACCGCGCCCGTCGGCGCCGGCGGCGGAATTCGATGGACGATGGCTTCGAGGATGTCGTCGATGCCGATGCCTTCCTTGGCGCTGGCGAGGATCGCGTTGTCGCCGGGAATGGCCAGGATGTCCTCCATCTGGGCCTTGGTGGCCGGGATGTTCGCGTGCGGGAGGTCGATTTTGTTGATGACGGGGACAATGGCCAGTTTTTGCTTCGTCGCCAGATGGACGTTGGCGACCGTCTGGGCTTCGACCCCCTGGGCCGCGTCGATAATGAGAAGCGCCCCTTCGCATGCGCTCAAACTGCGGGAGACCTCGTAGGAGAAATCGACGTGCCCCGGGGTGTCGATCAGGTTCAATTCGTAAGTCTCGCCGTTCCTGGCGGTGTACGACATGGTGACGGGATGGGCCTTAATCGTAATGCCCCGTTCCCGCTCCAAGTCCATCGAATCGAGCAGTTGATCCTCCATTTCGCGCGTGGTGACGGTGCCGGTGCGATGGAGGAGACGATCCGAAAGGGTCGTCTTCCCATGATCGATATGGGCGATAATGCTAAAATTTCTGATGTGCGCTGCGTCCATGTGCAACTCTCTATCCGAGCAGAATACGGTCGAAAGGGCGGTGCGGAAAGGCAATTCTGTGGTCCGTATCCGCCAGAAGGCCACGCATGCCATGCCGTGCGCCAGAACCGCGAACAAGGGCGGCGTCTGTTGCGTGTAAAAAGGAATGGCGCGTCCACCCCGCGAGTGAACCGGCTCGACGCAGAAACGACGGCTTGGACATTCGGAAGGACTATTTTCCATTTTAGATTGAAACCATTTGCAATGCTGATGTAATATATTTGAAACGCACCGCGTAAAAAAAGGAGAACTTCATGAGAAAGCCGATGGTTTGGAACCCGCTGTTCGCCCTGGCCGGCCTGGGGGCGCTTCTAATCTACATACTCGCCTGCACGTCGTTCAGCCCGGACGACTCGAAGGTGCTTTATGGGACCGTGGATGCCAAGAGCGGCCTGACGGGCGTCGCCGTGTATGACCGGAAGGCGGGCACATCCGAGTTGCTCTTTGAACCATTCATTCAGGATTTGGGGAAACTCGGCGCCCAAGGGGCCACGTTGCGACCTCAGTGGATCGAGAACGGACACTACTTTCTCACCACCTGGGTGGCAGGCTCGGATGATTCTGATAGATCATTGAACCTTGCGGTTCTGCCTTTTGACCGGGGCGGGCCGGCGCGCACGTTTCGGGTGCCGGACTTGGGGAAGGACGCAAGCACAATGTTCATGCTCTGGCCCATGCCGGTGGTCGGGTCGTCCGTCTTTTTGAACGAAGAATCCAACCGCATCATCCGCCTTGACCTTGAGACTGGCAAGATGTATCGCCAGACGAACCAAACGGAAATGGTCCTGCTCCCTTCGCCGAACAACGACCGTTTATTTTATCTAGGCGGCGTGAATGATGCCAACGGCCCCGACGAATGCGGGTTCCTGAATTCGGAGACGTTCGCTCGCACGCCGCTCTTCCAAATCAAGGAAAAGAAGGTTTCGATGTGGTCCCTAGCCCTCAGCCGCGATGCCAAACGCCTCGCTTACCAGGTGGAGGACGAACACCCGCCCGTCGTTCACCTGCTCGAAACCGGGCAACCCGCCCGCACCCTCTCGCTCGCCTCTCTTGGCGAAGATGCGGAGGTCAATGTCCGCCAATTTTCGCCCGGAAGCGACATTCTATACGGCTCCTTCAAAGATTCCGCGGAGGGGCAGAAGTGCGCGTTCGGATTCGTCGAGATTCCACTGGATGGTTCTCCAATTCGGAAGACGACGTTGATCAGCGACGTTCAGGGCAAACAAAAGGAGACAGTTGAGGCCTTTCAGATTGATGTTTCGCATGACGGCAAGACTCTCGCCGTTGAGTCCTTATGGCTCCTCACCGGTGACGAGATCGCAGAAGCGAAAGATTGCGCCCTGTTCCTGGTGGATTTGACAGATTCAGAACGCAAAGTCACCAAGGTGCCCATACCCCTGCCAGCCAAAAACTAGCCATGTACAAACTGCTGCTCCCCATTTTTTCCGCGGTTTGCGGCGAGAACCCGCAGCATGTCTGGTCGCCGGGCGGGCAGCCGTTGCCGTGTTGCCAGCGTTGCGCCGGACTGTATGTGGGGGCGTTGGTGGCGACCGCGCTGCACCTCTGGTTGCGGCCGCGCATCAGCAAAGGCTTCCTCCAACTTCACGCGCTCTTCCTGCTGCAATTGGGATTGTTCGTGTTCCCGTATGTGCCAACGTCGCCGGTATTGAGGAGCATTTCCGGTTCGCTGTTCGGATTTGGTGTGGTTGCGTTTCTTGCTCCGGCGATTCTCGATTGGTGTCCACCCATCAGTGTGTCCCTCTTGAGCGCCAGGGTTTATGTTGCGGGATTGGCAGGATGCCTGGGACTGGTTCCCGCGGCCGCCGAATGGGGCGGACGGCCCGGAGCGCTCGTCTTGATGTGCCTGGTGCTGGCCGGCGCGGTCGTGCTCGCGGCATTGGCCTGCGCCAATCTCGCCCGCTGCTTCCTGGCATTTGCATCCCGCCTAAGCAGGATCATCAACCCGCTTGCGCCAGCAAGGGTTCGTGCGCGGTGGAGGCAGAATCCGGGCTGAACAGTGTCAGGGGGAGATCATCGGAAAGCGGAGCATCGTTCGCATTTAGTCTTTTGCGTTTCTGGCGGCTTGACGCATTTGATCATGCTCGGCCCCTTCGATGCCCTCTTCGACCAGCTTCTCATTATCGCTGTGCCCTTCCTCGTCCTCATCCTCGCTGGGAGCCACTTGGGCTTTGTGTCCGGTTGAACCGGCCACTGGATTCCAACGTTCGGATTCGGGCGCTGATTCCAAAATCGCATCTTTCGGGTCCGTGTCCGGTTCACCTGTCAATTCCCGTCTGGCTTGGTCCGTTTCGGATTTCGACACATCCCGCACGGGGCGACCGTCAATCACAGCCAGTTCAGCCGCACGGTCCCGCACCATCTTGCGGGTCACCGTGCCGATGCCGGCGGAATTCTCGGTCAACATGCCTTCTTTCAGTGGATTCGTTTTCATAGGGCTGATTATTTTCGTCCGTGGGGAAAAGTTTGTGCGTTATGGGTGGTCTTCATCTGGCGCGCGCCGCGATCCTCTCGCGTGTCGCGTGATATGGAGAATATATTGTCCCGCGTTTGCGACTTATGATTCGAGTTGGCTGCCACGGCGTCCGGGCGCAAATGGTGGAGCGTCTTGGGAAAAACCGGGGTTCGAGGTGGTTCCGTGCGTTTGATCCTGGATGCTCTCATATAAGCAAGCGTAGTCCGAATACGAGCGGGCGCCATGGGGTGTTACCCTGCCGGCGGATTTCGCGGGCTTATTCCCGCCCGCTTCCATTCTGCGGCTGAAACGCCAGCCAAAGGGTGGACACCACCCCGGCGGCTTTGAGAATGGTGTGCAGCCACGAACGCTTTCGGCCGGCGTCCGCGGTTTTACCGCGCTGGAAAGCCGCCAACCCCGTCACCAGCACTGCGGCTGAAGAGGCAATCGTTCCGAACGATTTCGCGCGCCCGGCCACCGCGCGAACCCTCGCCGTCAGCACGGCCAGGTCCCCGGCCAACTGGGCGCGATTGAGTTCGCTTTCCGCAATCAGGAGTTGCTTCCGCAATTCCAGCGGGCTTAAACGAGGATTTTCTCCAAACATGCGCGGTCCTTTTGGAGTTGATCCAGCGTTGAGGAAAAGGCCTGGCGATCACACCTCACCCCGGTGAGCTTCCGCCAGAGACCATACCCTGCCGCTCCGTAGAGACCGGTCAGAGTCACGAGGACGGCCACGTGCGAGCAGGGCCACAACCAAACCACGACGACAGCCGTGAATGACACGCCGGCCAGCAGGCCGAAGGCCGCCACGCCCAGAGCCAGCAGGATGGCGTGCAGGAAGCGCTCCCGCTCCTCCTGCACCTCCACCGTCAACAGTTCGAGCCGGTTTTCCCCAATGGTCAACAATTGGCGCGCCATATCTTTCGAGGCCGCAGCCAGTGGCTTGGCGCTGTCGGTGGATACTTCCATAACCAGATCAATCCCGGTTGCGGGAACCCCGGCGTCCAAGAAGATAACCGATTAAAGCCCCAACCCCGACGCCGATGGCGATCGCCTGGTAGGGATGCTCATGCACGGCCTCGTCGGTCGCTTTGGCGCCCGCGACCGCCTTTTCGCGAACCCGTCCGCAAATTTCCTTGGCGCGCTCCAGCGCGGCGGCGAGACGATGGCGGGCTTCCGAAACCTTTTCTCCGCCCACGTCGGCGGTGGCGGCCATCAGGTCGCGCGCATCGTCGGCCAGTTTGCCCATGTCATGACTGATTGCTTGAGTTTGTTCGTTCATAATTATGTAATTTCTATTGCGTTGCGTTTGTTAGTGGTAAATTCTCCGCGTCGTCCAGATGGACGGCTTCCGGCGAACTGAAAACCTTCAGAACCGAGTTTCTCCCGCCGAAAGGGTTGGGCACGGTGTCTTTGGCCAGCGGGTCCGGCATCCATTGGCCGTCCACGATGAAGCAGTATTCGTAGGCGCCGGGTGTCAGAGATGTTTCCTTCGTCCAGCGGCCGCCCCCGGCCGGGTGCAGGGTCTTGGCTTCAGGCTTCCACTGGTTGAAACTTCCCGCGACACAAACGGTGGCGGCTGTTGGATGGGTGAATTCAAATCGAACCGGCACGAGTTCGGGGCCGGCGCTGCGGGCGTTATTGTGGTTATGATTATGTTTCATAAATGGAATGTTAGAGGCGGATGACAGCTTTCATCTTTCACGAACCAACAATAGACGAATCTGATTCGCTCTCGCTATGGGGTGTTTCCCTACCCGGTGATTGCCCCTTCTGCCAGGGATTTTCCCAGTCGCGGCGAGGAACGCCGCCGTCGCCCTACGCCATTGCAAAACGTATGCTGTCTCGCATGACAATTTGTTTTAGCGTCAAGATTGCCTTGGCTTGCGCCCTCCTGATGGCGATTTTCTGCCCCGCCCGCGCGCGGGGTGGCTCTGTCGAACTTTCATGGAACCCGAGTGCAAGCCCGCGTGCCGTCGGCTATAGTGTCCATCAGGCGTGACGGCCAACAAATGACTTCTCACCGGCGCTGCCTTTGCGCTGGAAAAGCCGGGCTTGAATGATCGCGGACGCAAGCCTCTCGGCGTGGTCAGCCTTCCGGCGGAATCAAGCCGACGCGCAGGGCAAAGCGCACCAGGCCCGGCACATCATGAATGTTCAGGCGATTCATCAACTTCATGCGATGATATTCCACAGTCTTGGGGCTGAGCTTTAGAATGTCGGCGGTTTGCTTGGTGTTCTGGCCTCCGGCGATGAGTTGGAGGATTTCGCGCTGCCGTTTCGTTAATTGTTCGAGTGGGACCTTCTCGTCGGCGTTCCCGGGCATGGGAAGCGCCTTTTGAAGTCCCGCGGAGATCTCCGGGCGCGCGGCGATTCTGCTATCAATCACACGTTGCAGGATCGTTTCGACCTGCTCGGTTCGCATCTCGGCCCGCTCCGTTCGGTTTTCGGCCTGTTCCGTGCGGGTCTTGGCCAATTCTGTCCGGCTTTCCGCCTGCTCCGTGCGCGTCTCGGCCGCTTCTGTCCGGCTCCTGGCCTCCTCCGTGCGCCTTTCCGCCCGCTCCGTCCGGGCTTCCGCCTGCTCTATTTCCACGCGTTGGCTGGCTGCGCCCGCGTCTTGGTTTCCTTTTCTTATTGCGCCTCCATCACCATCAGCCGGGAGGCTTGGGATGTTGGTCGAACATGCGGGCAAAACCGGTTTGCTTTTCATTGCCTTGCGCCTGCTTTCAGGAATCTCCCGAGCTTTTCACGGAGACACTCATGAGTTTTTCATGGACACATACTGTCGGCCGCCCCGGCTCCCGTCTATACGGTGTAACCCGTATTAGACCTTCCGCCTCATTCTTTTCCGCCGGGGTGAATCGCCGGCGGCGACGGCTTCATACCCCCCAGCGCTTCGACGATGGTCTTTTGCACCGCCGGATTGGAAAGATTTCCCAGGTGGCCGCCCTGCGGGAAGACGGTCACTTGTTCCGGGGCGAACGTGGCGTGGAGCCAGGCCAGGTCTTCGTCTTCCAGCAGGAAATCATTTTGATTGACGATGATGCGGATGCCGCTATTGGCCCTCAAACCCGCGCCATAGGTCCGCAAATCCCCCCCCCTTTCGAGCGTTTCCCCCGGCGTGGCGAGGCCCCGGGCCTGGTAATACGGCACGGCGAACTTCGTTAAATAGTCCTGGTAGGAATACTTAAGAATCTCCCGATACACCGGCTCCCGCCTGAAGTCCCAGATCGGGCGCCGCAGGACTCCCTGGTTATTCCGCCGCTGGCTGCTGAAGATGATGTCCCGCAAACTGAATCGAAAGCTCAGCCCGATGAGAAACTTCGACTCGATGGCGCTGAAAGGCAGCGACGTTTGCGGCGTAAGCTTGTCCTTGCTCAACGCAGCCACTTTCATAAACGTATTTTCAATGTTGTCGGTTCGTTCCGTGTCCGGCCACGCCAAAGGCGCCTGGTAGAATTCGTCCAGCTTCGAAACCCCATGCAGCAACCGGACCGGCGTGTTAATGGCCACGTAGCGGTCAAATTTGAGCAACGTCAAATGGTTCGTGGGTTCAGTGGCTGCGACGTATAACGAATCGAAGGCGCCCATGGAATAGCCCATCAACGCTTTCTCTCCCAGCCGGCCCGGATACAACTTACTCAAACGATGATCCACTTCGGTCAGCGCGACGTGCAGATCATGGCCGTCCACCGGCAGATACGCGGGCATCGCGGCCGTCGAAGCGCTTTCCATGAACTCGGCGTTAAATGGGCTGCTGATCGAGACGGCGGAAAAACCATTTTTATAAACCAACTCGGCCAGCGCCAGCGAGGTTTCGGCCAGTCGATGAGACCCCAGCCCGGGCACAATATAAACGATGGGCGCCTTGCCCGGTTGCAGCCAATACGTGAACTTCAGCCTCCGGCCCGTCGCGGGAATCGCAACCGACCGTGTCTTGCCGCGGCCGGGAAATTCAGGGTCCTTGTAGGTGAAGAAGACCGATTCGAGGGTTTCCAGCGACGCTTCGTCTGTTTTCCCTCTCACTTGGAAATCCGCCACGCGGTTTTTTCTGGCGAATGTCCAGGCATACTGAATCTCGGAATACGGGTCCATTTCGGCCTGGCTGAAGCGCACGGATTCATCCACGGTGTCGGCGTCATTATTATACATGACCACGTAACTGAAATAGGTGTAGGCCCCGAGATAGGTCAGCGGATCGTTCGCCACCAATTTGTAGGGTGCTATGTAGATCAGCGGGTTGGCGGCCGTGTCGGCCCCCAAACCGACGGCGTCCCGGTCATTGCTCGGCCCAAAAAAGGGCAGCATCAGGTAGAAATTCGGATTCCAGCCCCATTGGCCGAAAGTCTGCCCAAAATCCGCGTCCGATTTCTGAATGTTCCATTTGGCCGCCACGTCCCAGAATCCGGCCACCCCAACGGTCGTATTACAAACAAACCGGTAGGATTCATCGCGCGCCCCGGTCCACTTGCCTTGCAGCAGATTGTTGATCAGCCGTCCTGGATAAGTGAGGTTCTTGCCAAAATTTCCGATTCCTGTTCGCACCGGTTTCACCACGACAAACCGATACACCCTGCTGGTCGGCTTGACCACGTCCTTCATAAGCCCCCGGTTGAACGCCCACATCACCCGGTTCACCGGTTCGATCGGGTCGGGAACGGACTTCGGAAGAACAACCGCCGGCAAAGCGTGCGGGCTTGCCGCACCATCGGCCGCCGCCTGTCCGCGGGCGAACGACAAGAGGAATAACGACAGCATTGCCAGCGTCGAATATCCAAGTCTCCATAACGGTTGTTTTTGAATGGGGTTTTGTCCTGGTTTCTGATTGGTTGTTTTCAAAAGATCATCATCGGCGCCCGACCGCGAAATTCAATCGGGCGCGCCTTGAGAGCGGGTTGCTTGAAACAACAGCGCGTCGCGCTCACGGTTTTACCGGCGTTTCATCGTGGGCGATACCTTCAGTGGCTGCCTGGAGTTCGTCCAGTTGGATGAGGTCTTTGACCCATAAACTGGCGTCCACGGGAAGCATCTTGCCGTCTTTCGCGGAAAATTGTTGTCCGGCGGCAAGGACAGTGATTCCGTTCTCACCGATCACCTTTAACGGGATGACGGAGCCTTGCGCCGTAACATGCGTTCCATCGGCAGTGATGATGTATCTGCCAACGCCGCTGCCTTCCACCACCGCCCGCCCCGCTGCATTTCTGATTTCCATGGTGCTCCCAACCACGACGGAGCGGACAACAGTGAAAATCCTTCCCGTGCGCAGGTCCAGCAGAGTATGCACGACCGCAAGGCCGTCCTTTATGGTGACAGTCATTTTTTCCAGTTTTATTTCAGTGCCGGCCTGGAGCCGGACGGTGGTGCCGGTGCGCCGGAAAAAGAGGTCCGTCCGCGATTCCTCGCCCGCGCGGACGATAGCCCCTTGGCCGACACTTTGGCCTTTTTCCAATTTGATGAATGTGACGCCATCTTCGGAATACTCACACTTGCCGATGACGGAGACGGTCATGGCACTGGGCAGATCGGCGCTGGCCGTAGATTGCACCCGCAACTCCGGCGCCTGTTTCACCTCCTGGGCGTTGGCTGCCGCGGGCAGCCATAACTGCAACATGAACACGATGGAGGCGGCTACGCAAAGGGCGCTTTTCACCGTGGCCAGCAATGCATCGAGGGCAAAAGGTTTTGAAAGAACCGCGCTGATTTCAAGCCATGGACGCCGCTCCAATTCATCCGTCGAAATCGAGCCCGACACCATGACCACCGGCACCTCGATGCGGGCGGAACGCATATTCCTGACCAATTCCAGCCCCGTGACCTTCGGCATGGCGTTGTCGGTGATCAACAGATCGTAATGCCGGGCCTGAATCGCCTCCCAAGCGACGGCGCCGTCCTCGGCGGCGTCAACATGATAGCCGGACCGAACCAGCGCTTCGGTGATCAGGCGGCGCACGGTTGGCTCGTCATCCGCCACGAGAATGCGTTGGGGGGGACTGGCCGGGTTTTGTGGCGGCCCGCCAACTGGCTCTACAGCATGGCACACTATGCTCTCATTCATTCCATGACAATGGCTGGAAAACCCGGCGGGCGCCATTCGGTGTTTTACCCATCTATAGGGCTTCGATGTCGTCCTCAATGGTCGCTCACGACGGCGATTTTGAATAAGCTCGCTTCGCGTTGGAGGTGGCTTGAAAACGTCAAAAATCTATCGAAAAAACTTGCAAAAAGGCGGGACATCCTCTAAAATTGTTCCCATGTGCCACAGACCCCCGAAAAAATGAAAAGTACCTGGACCGCCTTCTTAGGTTTGTTGATGTTGGCCGTACAGGCCGCGCAAGCCCAATTCATTATCACGACCAATAACGGCTCGATCACCATCACGGGCTACAATGGTCCGACCGGCGCGGTGGCCATTCCAGCCACCATCAATGGCCTGCTCGTCACCAGCGTTGGAGAGAATTCGGGACAGGATCAGGTCTTCGCCGGCACGGGCGTTACCAGCGTCTCAATGGGCGCCAATGTCGCCTATATCGGGGAATATGCGTTCTATAACTGCACCAGCGTGACTAACGTCACTATCTCCGAAAGCGTCACCAACATCGATGCTTACGCGTTTGAATCCTGCACCGGCCTGTCCAGCGTCACGATCTCCAACGGAGTCACCAGCATCGGTTATCAGGCGTTCTATGGATGCACCAGCCTGGCCAGCATTACCATCCCCGGCAGCGTCACCAACTTTGGGCAAAATACGTTCCAATCGTGCTCCGGCCTGACCAACGTCACGATTTCCAATGGAGTCACCAGCGTCGGGTCAGACGCTTTCTATTACTGCACCGGCCTGATCAGCATCTCGCTTCCCGACACCCTCACCAACATCGGCTCGAGCGCGTTTCAAAGCTGCTCCAGCCTGACCAACGTCGCGATCCCCGGCAGCGTCGCCAGCATTGGGGATTACGCGTTCTATGGCTGCACCGGCCTGACCAACGCCACGATTTCCAACGGTGTCGCGAGCATCGGCTATGAAACGTTCTATGACTGCGCCAGCCTGACCAGCATGACTATCCCCAACAGCGTCACCACCATCGGGGGGTATGCATTTTATGACTGCACCGGCCTGGTTGGCGTCTCGCTTCCCGACAGCGTCACCGAAATTGGGCAGGGGACATTTCAAACCTGCACCAGTCTGGCCAACGTCGCGCTCCCCGGCAGCGTCGGCACCTTGGACGATTATGCGTTCTATGGATGCTCCAGCCTGACCAATGCCACGCTCGACAGCAGCCTGACCAACATCGGATATTATGCGTTCTATGGTTGCACCAGCCTGACCAACATCACGATCCCCGGCAGCGTCGCCGGCAACCTCGGACAGGACGCCTTTGCCAACTGCACCAGCCTGACAAGCGTGTTTTTCGAAGGCATCTATCCCGGTCCCATTGCAGGTTTGTTCGCGGGTGAGAACACCAGCACGATGACTGTTTATTACTTTCCTGGAGCCTCAGGCTGGGGTTCCCAACTTGACGGGTTTCAGACCATAGGATTGAGCGCGATTGCCATCACGGCCAATCCAACCAACGGCTTCGTTCCGCTGACGGCGAACTTCACTTCCGCGGCTGTTGACAGCGCCAGCCAAACCATCAGCAATTGGAACTGGAGCTTTGGCGACGGCGCCACCAGCGCCGCGCAGAATCCCTCCCACACCTACACCACTCCCGGCACTTTCTCTGCCACGCTCATTGCGACCAACAGCAATGGAGTCCCGATTGCCGGCGCCATCGCTTCCATCACCGTGTCCAATCTCACCCTTGCATTCACCGCCAATCCCAACAACGGCGTGGCGCCCCTGCCGGTGAGCTTTGCCTCCGGGAACGTGGACAGCGCCGGCCATGCCGTCACCAATTGGAACTGGTCTTTCGGCGACGGCGCCACCAGCACCGCTCAAAACCCATCGCATATTTATGAAACCGCAGGCAGTTTCATTCCGATTCTCGTGGCGGGCAACGACATCGGATACGCGGTTCTTGGTTCAGGCCCCTCACCCATCGACACTTACTCATTCACCTGCGCCACCAACCACGGCACAATCACCATCACTGGGTATATCGGTTCGGGGGGCGCGGTGACCATCCCCGGCACCTTCAACGGCCTCCCGGTGACCAGCCTCGGCAATGGTTCGCAATCCGTCTTTGAGAACACCGGCGTAACCAGCGTGACGATCCCCGGTAACGTCACGAACATCGCCGCCGAGGCTTTCTATCAGTGCTCCAGCCTGACCAACGTCACGATCTCCAACGGCGTCACCACCATTGGGCAATATGGGTTCGGGTTCTGCTACGGCCTGGCCAGCATCACCATTCCCAATAGCGTCACGAACATCGGAACTTATGCGTTCTATGACTGCACCGGCCTCACCAACGTCACCATCTCCAACCCGGCTGCCAGCGTCGGAGCCGATGCGTTTTATTACTGCACCAGTCTGGCCAGCATCACCATTCCCGGCAATGCGGGAGGAGTGTTTTCTGACAACCCGGATTTGACGAGCGTCGTCATCGACTCCGGCGCCACCAACATCGCCGATTCTGAATTCTCCGGCCTGACCAGCCTGGCCAGCATCACGATTCCTGGCAGCGTCACCAGCATCGGGTTTGAGGCGTTTTATGGCTGCACCAGCCTGACCAACGTCACGATCTCCAATGGAGTCACCAGCATCGGGGCGGAGGCGTTTTGGGACTGCGCCAGCCTGACCAGCGTCGCGATCCCCAAAAGCGTCACCAACATCGGCTATTATGCGTTCGCTTATTGCTTCAGCCTGACCAGCATCACCATCTCCAACGGCCTCGCCACCCTCGGGAACGATGTCTTCTATTACTGCACCAACCTGGTTAGCGTGACGATTCCAGGCAACGCGGCAGGCGTCTTCTATGACAACCCAAGACTGACCAGCGTCACGTTCGGCCCCGGCGCCACCAACATCGCCCCCTCTGCCTTGAATGGCCTGACCAGCCTGACCAACGTCACGATCCCCGGCAGCGTCACCAACATCGGGGATTCTGCGTTCTCTGGTTGCACCAGCCTGGGCAGTGTCACGATCCCCGGCAGCGTCACCAACATCGGGAATTCTGCGTTCTATGGCTGTACCAACCTGGCCAGCGTCACGATCCCCAACAGCGTCACCACCATCGGGCAATATGCTTTCTATGGCTGCACCAGCCTGACCAACATCATTATTCCCGACACCGTCACCAGCATCGGGTTTGATGCGTTCTACGGCTGCACCAGCCTGGCCAGCATCACCATTCCCGGCAACGCGGCAGGCGCCGCGTTCTCTGACGACCCGGATCTCACCAGCGTCACGATCGCCGCCGGCTCCACCAGCATCGGATCAGAGTTCTCCGGATTAACCAGCATAACCAGCGTCACGATCCCCGGCAGCGTCACCAGCATTGGGAATTCTGCGTTCTATGGTTGCACCAAGCTGGCCGGGGTCATGATCCCCGGCAGCGTCACCAGTATCGGGAATTTTGCGTTCTATGGCTGCACCAGCCTGGCCGGCGTCGCGATCCCCAATACCGTCACCAGCATCGGGGATTCTGCGTTCTATGGTTGCACCAACCTGGCCGGCGTCACGATCCCCAATAGCATCACCGCCATCGGGAATTTTGTGTTCTACGGCTGCACCAAACTGGCGGGCATCACGATCCCCTATAGCGTCACCAGCATCGGGAATTCCGCGTTCTATGGCTGCACCAGCCTGGCCACCGTGACGATTCCTGGCGGAGTCACCAGCCTCGGATACCAGGCGTTCTCTGCCTGCTCCAGCCTGACTGGCGTGTATTTCGAAGGAAACGCCCCGCCCGGCAACAGTGCTTCGTTCGCCAATGACATTCATCTGACCAATTACTACTTGTCCGGCACGAGCGGATGGGGTTCTACTTTTGAAGGTTTTCCTACCAGCGAGTTGCCCGCGGTCGCGATCCATGTCACTCCGAGCTACGGCGCGACGCCCTATCTGGTGAACCTCACCTCCGCGGCCGTTGACAGCCTCGGCCATAGCATTAGCAATTGGACTTGGACTTTTGGCGATGGCGCGACCAGCGCCGCTCAGGACACCTCCCACACCTACACCGCCGTTGGCAATTTCTCCGTCGCCCTTTTTGAGACCAACGCTTACGGGGTGCCGGTTGCCGGAGCCGGGGCATCCGCCATAGCGACCATTACCCCGGTGTACTCAGGGTTGGTTCTCAACGGCGCCTTTGCCACCGGATATTTTAACGGCTGGACGTTGTCCGGTGACACCAGCGCTACTTTCGTGGACAACGGGTCCCAATCCGGTATTCCGCCTAACACAGGGAATTTCGAAGCGGCCTTGGGCACCTCCGGTTCAAGCGGTTATCTTTCCCAAACTGTGGCCACGACCGCGGGCGCAACTTACTTGCTCTCGTTTTGGGTCGATAATCCTGATGCCGACCCCGGAGAGTTTGTGGTGACATGGAATGGACAAACCCTGGTTAACGTCACGAACCTTGTCGCCCCCAACTGGACCTACATGCAGTACGCGGTCTCGGCCACAGGCCCCAGCACGGTCCTGCAATTTGAATTTGTGGATGATTATAACAATCTCGCCCTGGATGGCATCACTGTGACGAGCGATTTTATCCAATACACCGCCACTCCAACCGCCGGCTTCGCGCCTTTAACGGTTCAGTTCGCCTCACCCGCCGTTGACAATGAGGGGCATGCCATCACCAATTGGCTGTGGAATTTCGGCGACGGCTCGTTCAACACGAGCCAAAACCCGTCCCATGTTTATGCCGGGCCAGGCGCTTATCCCACCAGTCTGGTCGTGTCCAACAACGTGAACAGCCAGGTGACCTGCGTTGGCCCTGGTACCATCACCGCCGTCTTTAATTCAGGGCTGGTTGTGAACGGCGGGTTTGAAACGGGAGGGTTCACCGGCTGGACACTCATCAGCCCGAACTTCACTACCAAGGTTGACAATGGAGCCATTTCCGGCATCCCGCCTTACTCAGGGAATTTCGAAGCCGCTTCGGATGCATTCGGCGCGCTTGATTATCTATCCCAAACACTGGCCACGACGCCGGGAGCGAGTTATACGCTCTCCCTTTGGCTGGACAGCCCTGATGGCGTGACTCCCAATAAATTCCTGGTGTCCTGGAATGGAAACATCCTCTTTGATCAAAGGGATATGCCCGCCCTCGGCTGGACCAATCTGCAGTTTTTGGTCTCGGCCACTGGCGCCAGCACCGTTCTCCAATTCGGATTCCGGGATGACAACAGTTATCTCGCCCTCGACAACGTTAGCGTTCTGCCCTCTCAATCCGCGCCCGGCATTGCCAGCTTCAGCCTGTCCGGCACAAATCTCGTCGTCAATGGGAGCAATGGCCAATCCGGCGCAACTTATTATGTGCTGATGACCACCAACCTCTCCCTGCCGTTGAGCCAGTGGACTCCCGTGGCGACCAATATTCTGGGCGCCGGCGGCAATTTCACCATCACCGCCACCAACACGGTGTCTCGCACCAACCCGCATCGGTTTTACATTCTCGAAACGCAATAGGGTTAATTCCCCTGCCTTCTCCTCCGCGGGTGTCAGCTAGGGTGTTTTGAGGATGTAGAAACGCTTGGGATCAAAAGGATCGAGAGCGTTGGTGGCAATGATCGTAAAAGCGCCGTTGGCATCCGGAGCGTACGTGCCGACGGAAGTCCATTGGCCAAGGGGCAACGCCAGATTGGTGCTGCTGAGAAGATGATAGGTGGCTCCGCCCAGTCCGCCCACATTAGTGATGACCAGATTCCGGCCCGAACGCCAGGCGCGCTCCATGCTTGGCGGAGTCATTACGGCCGGCAAGACGGTGACCTCGTCGAGTCCAAAATTCTCGTAGTTCTCGAATCCGAGCTGCAAAAGGGCGCTGGAGCCAGGGGCGGTAACATTGAATTGGATATTTGTCCAAGGAAACGCAGGAGCATTGGACCAGTCCATTAAAGTATTTCCATTCCATGAGACGACAAACTCGTTGCGCGGGTCAGCGGTGGGATTATTCAGCCAGAGGGAAATACGATAGGCGGCGCCGGGTGTCGTGGCAAGGGTCTGGAAAAGGTAGCCCAGAGATCCCATTGGACCCAGGCAGGCGCCGAAATTTCCCGAATGGGTAAAGTCGGAGCCGCCGTCAACATCGCACCAACTGAAATTGCCGCCGGTCGTCCAACCTGTAAAATCGCCGGTTTCAAATCCGCCATTGACAACCAGACCGGCGCGAGCAGCCACCTGGACAGTTGGACCCGTGGTGGAAATTTGCACGGCTTGGTTGTTGGTGGCCAGGAGGGTTGGGGCGAACGAGCCGGGACTGGTATAGGCATGGAGCGGGTTTTGGGCACGACTGGTCGAGCCATCGCCGAAATCCCAGAACCAGGCAGCCAGAGTGTTGCCGGCGCTGTCCTTATTCGGGCAATTGAACTGCACGATCAAGGGAACTCCTCCGGCCGTGGGACTGGCTGTGAATTGAAGCGCGGGCGCTGAAACGGTGATGGCCGGGCCAAAGCCGATGACCGTGCCGCCTTGATTGTTGGAAGCTATCAAGCCGACCGTGAACGCGCCGCCGCCAGTGTAAAGGTGGGATGGGTTTTGGGATGTGCTGACCGAACCGTCGCCAAAATACCAATTCCAAGCGGTAAGGGCATGGCCGTTGTCATCGACTGACGGACAAGTAAAGTTGACATGCAGCGGCGCGGAGCCGCTGGCAGGCGTTGCCGTGAATTGGACGAACATATTTTCAACGTCCACATCGTCCAGGCCCAGAAGAGACATGCCATTGAACGTGAAATTGAGGAGGGTGTTGGAAACGGTCGCGCTGGCAAGCACTTGGACGTTGGTCCAGCCAACGGCGGGGATATTGGTCGCGCTCCAGATGGTTGCGCCACCCCAGGAGGCGGAAAAACCCGCGATTCCCGAAACGCTGTCCAACCAAAATGAAAGCAAGTACGTGGCGCCGGGCTTCGTCGCAAGGCCCTGGCAGAGGTAACTGGACCCTCCCGTATCCGTCGCCAACTCCAGGCCGTAGCTTCCAGAGTGGGCGTACCAAGAACCGCCGCCGACGTTGTCGAAACTCATTGGGTCGTTGGTCCAGGCGAATAGATTTCCTGTTTCAAAATCGCCATTGATGACCAGGCCCGACCGGGAGGCGACGACAAGCGAAGGACCGCTGCCCTCCACGGTGTCGCCACGGGAATTGATGGCGCGCAGAGTCGGAGAAAATTGCCCGCCGCTCTGGTAAATGTGCGCGGGATTTTGAACCGTGCTGGTTCCGCCGTCGCCAAAGTTCCAGCTCCAGGCGGTTATGGTGTTGCTGGCGTTGTCCACGCCGGGGCATGTGAAGAGCACCGGGAGCGGTTCCGCGCCGAGGGTGGGACCCGCTGTAAACTGAACCGTCGCCCCCTCCACCGAGATCGTATCCGGCCCGGTGGTTTCGACGTCGTCGCCGTTGCTGTTCACGGCGGCAAGACTGACGGTGAACTCGCCATCCTCTTTGTAGGTGTGCGTCGGGTTTTGCCCGGCGCTGGTCGCGCCGTCGCCGAAGTCCCAACTCCACTCCGTCACCGTGTTGCCGCCGCTGTCGGAGTCCGCGGCGGCGAACTGCACCGTGAGGGGCACCGTGCCGTTAGTCGGGCTGGCCGTAAATTGAAGGGTGGGCTGGACGACGTGGATCACCGTGGGGCCGTAGGCATAAACCGTTTGGCCAAACTTATTGGTGCAGATAAGGCTCACTGTAAAGTCGCCGGCGGTTTCGTAATTATATTTGAAATCCTTTAGATTCATCATTTCACCATCACCTAAACTCCACTCGCGATCGGTGATGACAGCCTCGCTGCTGTCATAACCATCCGCGGTGAACTGGACCGTCAGCGGTGCCGTGCCGTTGGTTGGCGTGGCGCCGTACTCGCACGTCAACCGGTCGGAGGCAAATTGCAGCACAACGGTTCGCCAAATCGTGGCACTGCCGGACGCCCATCCAAACGAGTCTGATTCATCCGAACTTGCGACAGTGTTGGTCGTGAGGGTTTGAGTCCACGGCAGCGCGCTGTTGGTGAGCGTAAACTGGAAAAGCCGGACGTTGTCCATGCCTTGCATGGCACACATTGTTCCAACCTCGTCGAGCGGAGGCCAAGCAACGTCGTCGGGTTGCCAGGCGTTGTCCCACGCCGCGAACACGCCGTCGGCCATGTCCCCAAAAGAAACCTTCTCGCAGATGCCGAGAATAACGTTGGTGGCGCCCGTGGCGTTGGTCAGTGTGAGGCAGGCGTTGGTCGAACTAAAACTTGGATCGCCGACGAAAGCAATCGTCGTGCTGGAGCTGGGTGGAGGATCCCAGGATTCCTCGTAGTCGGTTCCCGAAGCGCTTTGATTTTCGGCGGCACTGATGACGTTGCCGATGAACAGATTGGATTCCGTCTGCATCACCGCGTATTGGACTTCGCCGGAAATGGAAAGCTGAGGGGAATCATTGCCGGAATATCCGAAAGCACCCTGCTCATACCAGTACCATGTGCCGGAGCCGCCGTTGGTCATGGCGTAACTGGCCGTGAGGACGCCGATTCGGTTTGTGCTGGCATCGGCGGATCGGGGGATCATCAAACAAGCACAGGCGGCCAGGGGAAGGAGGACCTTAAGCAGAGGTTTCATAGTTGGTTGAGTTGTTCACGCAAAACATGCGTTGCGGTCGCATCTAAATGTTCGACGTTTTTGGTTCTTTTCAACAGCACCGGAGCGCCGCGGATGGCGCCGGTATCTTCGCGGCACGCCCGTCCAAACGCCGGCCTGCCACGCTCACAGTTGCATAGTCCATCCCCATGCCCGCTTCAAGCGTATGGGCCTGGACATGGGCGCCACTTTACCCCACCTCCTCTCCTCCGGTCAACGCCAAATGCCGAATCTCTG
>PLGF01000058.1 GCA_003138485.1 Verrucomicrobiales bacterium
ATCCCGCTGACCGCGACGATCAATCCCGAAAGCCAGTGCATGAGGGGCGAGAGGCGGTTCCAGCCATAGAGATACACGCCGATAAAGATCGCTTCGGTAAAAAAGGCGAACCCTTCCAGGGAGAATGGCATGCCGATGATCGCCCCTGCCTTTTCCATGAAGCCCGGCCATAACAAACCAAGCTCGAAGGATAGCACAGTGCCGGAAAGGGCGCCCACGGCGAAGAGAATAGCGGTGCCGCGCGACCATCGTTTGCTGAGATCGAGATAAACCGGTTTGCTGGTGCGCAGATACATGCCCTCCGCAATGGCCATGAGCAACGGCATCCCGATACCCAAGGCTGCGAAGATGATGTGGAAGGCCAGCGACATGGCCATCTGCGAGCGGGCGAAGAAAAAGTCACTCATCCGCTCCTCTTCAATCCAAGGACCGCCGCCCTCTCTTGGCCGGCGGGATATTTTTGGGATTTTCCCGCATCCCCGGGGTCGTCTTGCTTGGGCCGCTGACCGCGACTGAATAATTCCTGCCTTCCCAGCGTTGGTCCGTTTTCCAGAAAAAGGTGAACTCAATCACTGAACCGTCCGCGCAACCTTCCGTGGGAAGGTCGGCAAACCACATGCCCAGTGCGCTAATCTGGGTGGTGTCCGCTTTGTGGGTGCTCGCCCAACCATCGGCGGACCAGACCACGGTTGCGTCTGCCGCAACGATGACGCGCAGGATTTGTCCAGGCATCACACGGCGAATCGGATGACGGCGGCTCCACATTTCGTGCCGATTTACCACCGGTTTGACGACATAGCGTTGGTAGGCCGGTTCGACTCGATCAAAACAGATGCCGTCATGAGCACTGCGCACCAAGGAGACGTACTCGGCATGTGACCAGCACAACGGCATGGCTGCGCCTGTGGGCAGCCCGCGCCTCATCCCCTTCTCCGGCAGGTCTTCGGCGTCCCACAACTGCTCGCTGATCATGCCGCCTTCGTTGGCAAACTTTTCCATCGCCGCAATAAACGGCTTGGGATCATGCCCGGCCGCCAGTTCGTAATGGCCGCGCTCCCCGGTCAAAATCGGCCAGGAACGTCCGACGCCCGTCCCATCGAAAGCGCTGCCGTTCTGTTTCTGTCCATAGCCATCGTGATTGTAGCGGCGCCAGCCTGGACCTTGCGGCAGATCGTGCTTGAGAACGTGATCCATGACGGCGATGGAGTCCCGCACAAGGACATCATCGGCCGCACGGATGCCCAATCTCACCAAGTGAAGAAAATCGCCGCCGACCACGTTTTTCGCCGGACGAAGACCGCCGCCGTTGGCGATGGCGAGCATCGCTGTGTTGGGATCGGCGTGCGGATCGGGTGCATCAGCGTTCGTGGGATTGATCCGAATGTAGTGACGCTGGAGACCTTCGACCAGCTCACCGGCTGTGGTGACGGTCCATTCTTCAACGTGTGCCGCCAACCAGTCCGCATACTGCAAAATAAACTCCGCCGTGGCCGTGTCGTTATGCTGCTTGGCAAACTCCGCCGCACAAACCAGACCGGCGATCACCGTGGCGAGCGTCGAGGGAGAATAGCCGGCGTTCTCCTCCCACCGTTCCTGCCCGGTAACGGGTCCCTGGCGAATAAGATAGGCCGCGGCCCGCAAAATCATGACGCAAGGGTTGAACCGCCCCAGGGTAACGCCTTCGCGCTGCAAACGCCAGGCCAGCAGAATGGGAGCGGCAATTTCATCGAGTTGGACGCCGCACCAATACGCTTTTCCATTGATCCAGCTATTTTGCGGGAATCGGCCATCCGTCCGCTGAATGGCGGCGAGCCAGATCAAAGCCCTCAGGGGAGTGCCGGTTTGGCCGGTGGCCAGCAGGGCGGTCGCGCTCTGCGCCAGATCGCGCGTCCAGACCAGGTGATAGCCTCCCAAGTCGCTGTCGCCCTTGGTCTCGCCCCACGGGATGCTCATGGACGCCACCAACGCGCCCTGAAATGTTTTGTCCTCGTGGGCGAGCAGGATGCAGCGGCTCAGCCGGTAGATGTGCCCGCCATCGGACGTGTGTTGGCTGAAATCGTATTTCGGATTGACGACCGTGCGCTGCCACTGACGGATATAGGCTTCGCGATGGGCCTCGAACGGCACCGCCAGCGACTGTAGCAATTTCGCCACGGTGCTCTGGCAGCTTGTCCCAAGCGCAATGGCGATCGCAAACTCATCCCCACCCTGAAGATCAATTTCGCCCGTCAGCGCTATGTTGCCTTCGCCTGCTTCGCGGAATTCCCAGTCCATCTTGAAATTATCCATCAAATCCTGCCAGCCGTCGCTGGCGCCGACATACCCGATAGATCGCCGCGAAAACCCCTGGCTGCATCCCATGACCAGATGCACATCCTGGCGCCCGGCATGCAACAGGCTGTTGCCGCCGATTTCAGAACACCAGCCGGAGTTGCCCGCCCCATGACGCCCCAAGTGCGGAGCCAACAGCGCGTAAAGCCGCAACTTGCCGCGCAACGACTCGTCGAATACTTCGAGCTTGGTGTGCAGGAGCACCACCGAGCGATGCGGATCTGCGAGGATATGCTTGATCAACCGGTAGCGGCCGCCGGGTTCTGAATTGGTGAGGCGGTAGAAAACACAATCCCGTTCCGGGTATTCGATCCGGTGATCCAGGTCGCGCTTTTCCTCGTGGCAAAACGTCTCCCCGTCGGTGATGAGAAATTGAAAATCGCGCGTGTTCGGCTGGTCAACCGAGGGGTAGTAGATTTCGTTGACGATGCCGTGGCTGAGTGTGACCCAGACCCGGCAACTCGTATGATAGGCAGTGCCGAGACCTTCCTTGGCGCTGGATGTCCAACGCGGTTCAATGCCGGGCGCGCCGAATGCCACGGAGTTTTCAGTTGGATTCATTTCAGGAAATTGCGAGGTTGGGATTTTGACCAAAGGCGAAGGCCGCCACGAAATGCGTTGGCGTTGTCCCCGAGTTGGCTGCCGG
>PLGF01000084.1 GCA_003138485.1 Verrucomicrobiales bacterium
AAAAGTGACGACTGACACGGACATGACACGGACACGGACATGCGATGGGTTTCCTGAATCGCCCTGGGCTCCGGCAGCGCATCCACCAAGGCGCGGCGCTTGGCTTTTCTGGCCTCAAGGCAGCGGGGCAGCGCCGCAGGATGGGGCGAGCGGCGCCGCGCCATCAACTTCCCGGCGCGCCCTTCCAACGAGGAGTAGAGCGCAAGGACGCCTTCCTGCTCGACGCGCCGCGCCATCCGGTCGCGCACCACGCGGATTTCCCGCATAACTTCTGGTTCTCCAATCTTCACGATTTAGATATGCAATTTCATCGCGCCTTAATTATCCGGGTTCTTAGCCGCGGCGTTACGCCGTCACGGCATACTCCACGCCGCGCGGGTTCTCCACGCGTTGCGAGGCGTTGAGCACTTCCAACCCGATCACATTCCCGTCTTTGTCGTAGTCAAGAATGACGCCGGGCTTGTCCTCATCGCTCTCTTCAACCGGCGCGTCGCGGAAAAGAATCCGCAGGACGTCCACTTCGGAATCGTAGGTCACTTTCATATTTTCCAGTACTTGTTGATTTTGCTCGTCCGATACACCGTCACCACTTTCGCCGTCTTTTCGTTCACCATCACCCGCACCAGATACGGCTTGCGGTTGATCTCGACTTTAGATTGATAACATACCACATCGCCATGTTCAGGCACTTTCTGGTTGGGGATTTCCAGCACCGATTCAACCACCGCCAGCGGGATGCCGCGCCGCTGGATTTCCTGCTGAACATGCTTGGAAAGATCGGGTTTCATTTCACTTTCACTTTCACCGTTTTCGTCGTGTCGTTGCCGAGGATGTCAATCACCTTTACGACCACCGCGTATTCGCCCGGCGTGTCGTAGGAGTGCTTTGTCTCCAAATCCAGTTTCGGTTCCTGGCGCGTGCGGTAGGTCTGCCACTCGTTGTGGAACGTGTCGCCCTTGTTGTCCCAATCCACGGCCCAATAATCAATCCACTGGCTCCAGTGCTTCACCGTCCGCCGCACATCTTCCGGCACGTCATCGGGCGGGATCACAAAATCCGACAGCTTCAATGTCACCTCGCGCTTGTCCGCGCCGTCATATTTGCCTTCCCAAACCAGTTCCGTCCTGGTGACGGCGAGCGGATGTTGCGTTTTGGCCGCCGACTCGTTGCGTTCTGCCATGCGGGGAGCGTATCAGACGAGCCGGCCACGGCGCAAGCCCGGCATGACGGTGGCTTGTATATCAAGCACATGGAACAAATGAGGGAAAAAGAAGGGCCTTTATGAACCCCGAAGAAAAAAAAAGACCGCCCAAAGGGGCGGTCTGACTCGAAAAGGCGGGCCTCCGGGGGCATCGCCGAAAGGATGGAGGGCGGTTGCTATCCGACTACTTTGATGCGGCCTTCGCGGTGGTCTTGAAGCAGTTTCACGTCCGCATCGACCATCAACTTGACGAGGTCTTCGAAGCGTGTTTTGGGCTGCCAGCCGAGCTGCTTTTTGGCTTTGCTGTAGTCGCCGATGAGAAGGTCCACCTCGGCGGGGCGATAGTAGCGAGGGTCGATTTCCACGTACTTCTGCCAATCCAAACCGACGTGGGTGAAGGCGTGCTCGAGGAACTCGCGAACGGAGTGGGTTTCGTTGGTGGCGATGACGTAATCATCAGGTTGGGGCTGCTGGAGCATGAGCCACATGGCTTCAACATATTCCTTGGCGAAGCCCCAGTCGCGCTTGGCGTCGAGATTGCCCAGGTAGAGTTTGTGCTGGAGGCCGGCGGCGATATGAGCGACGGCGCGGGTGATTTTGCGGGTGACGAACGTTTCGCCGCGGCGGGGGGATTCGTGGTTGAAGAGAATCCCGTTGCTGGCGTGAAGACCGTAGGACTCGCGGTAGTTGACTGTGATCCAATAGGCGTAAACCTTGGCGCAGCCGTAAGGGCTGCGCGGGTAAAAGGGCGTCCTCTCCGTCTGCGGGATTTCCCGCACCATGCCGTACATTTCGCTGGAGGACGCCTGGTAAAAGCGCGGGGCCAAGCCGGCTTCGCGGATGGCCTCCAAGAGGCGCACGACGCCTGTGGCGCTGATGTCGGCGGTGTATTCCGGGGCGTCGAAGCTGACGCGGACGTGGCTTTGTGCGGCCAGGTTGTAAAGCTCATCGGGCTGGATTTTGCTGAGCAAACGGCTCAGGCCGCTGGCGTCGCTGAGGTCGCCATAATGGAGCAAGAGGCGGCTCTTGGCGTCGTGGGGGTCGGCGTAGATTGGCTCAAGCCGCCCGGTGTTAAACGTGCTGGCGCGGCGGATGATGCCATGCACTTGGTAGCCTTTGGAGAGGAGCAACTCAGCCAGGTACGAACCGTCCTGGCCGGTTATTCCGGTGATCAATGCTTTTTTGGTTGGTGTCATAAAATGGATATTTGAGCGGGCACGAAAAGGGGCGGCGCGGCGTTCCAAAGGCCGCGGCCCCCGACGCCGTCCGAAACGGAGGGAAAAACTCGAGATGGGGGGCATGTCCCAAAAAGGTTTAAAGATGTCTTCCCACCGCACGACAAGCCCGCGCACCTCTGCCATGATAAGAGACAGTTGTTGTCAGAAAAACCGATGCTGCTCATAAACAATATGGAAACTAAGCTATGAAACACAAACATTTCACTGAACTTGTAATCACCATGCTGGCTTTCATCGTAGTCATCACAGCCAATCCTGGCAAGACCACTGCCGCCACAACGGAAACAGCGAGCGCTTCCGCCGCGTCCCCCGTTGGAGCGGGGCCGCCCGACATGGCCCGGGTCCAAAACCCGGACGGCGCGCCGCTGCAACAGCCCGCAAGCGCCGGCATCGGCGGCGAATCACCAGACGCGCGAGGGAACTTCACCGCGCCGCAGGTTTCGACGGGCGTCGTCATTGACGTGGCGCTTTTAGGCCTCTTCATCATCCTGATTCCATCGGAAGAACGACGGAATGTTTTGCGAATCAAGTCGCCGGAAATCTGAGAGAAAAAGGCGGCGCGCGGCGGATTGGGCCTTGAAAAGTTTCGATGCGCGGCAGCCTCCGCCCGGAAGGGCTGGTTCAAGGCTCCCTCCTCCAGCGGTAGAGAATGGCAATCTCCTGACTTGACAACGGGCGATTGTAAACGCGGACATCATCCATTTCACAGGAGGTGTCGTGGCCCTCAGGGTCCCCGCCTATATACAAGGGAAAGGTGGTGGAAATGGAACTGAGCGTGCCTCCAAGCATTTCAGCCGGGCCGTTTTCGCCCGTGCATAAGACGCCATCCAAATAAATATCGACAAGCGGCACCTGGTAAAAGAAGTTGCAAACAACATGGTGCCACTTGGCGCCCCAATAGTCGCTGTTCAATTCTATGGGGGGAGATTCATACCAGTTGGAGAAGTTTTCCACGTAACCCTTTATATCCCAAGGCGCGTCGGAAAAAACACCCCAGCCCTGCCCGTAGTCAAGGCCCGATTCCTTGGCCAATTCCGATGAGCCGGTGTGCTGCAGGGCGAAGGCGCCATCCCAAAAGTTGAATGTCGTGATCCAGAACGAGGTCGAAAAAGCCGGCAGATTATCGGCCACGTTCCCCGCGTTGAGCGCCTGGCCGTTGCCGGTAAAGGAGAGGGCGTCGCCGGCCAATCCGGGAACCCAAGCGGGTGAGCCGATGAATGTGGCCGTGTTCCCATTCCCGCTTGAATCGGCGCAGTTGGTTCCAGTCCCGTCATCCAACCGATACCAGGCCAACAAACCGCCGGTGACGTTGGTGACGCCGTTGGTGTTGACCCAGATGTCCAAAGCCGTGACATCGCTTTGGGTGAACTGGTAATTGGTCCAGATGCCCACATACTGAACGTAGCCGGAGAAATTGTTCGTGCTGATGTCGCTGCCCAGGCCGGAGAAGGGGAAATAGTCGTTGGGCTGGCCCACTCCGGCCGTGCAGAGCAAACCGTTCGTGTAAAGCGTTCCACAGGCGTCGATCAAATCAAACGTTTCGTTGGTGTCTCCCGGATAGGCGTGGTTAAGCGGCACGGAAAGCATGTTCGTCGAATCCCAATCGCCATAAAGAAGGCCATTGCTGATCACCAACCCCTGGCCGGCGGCGGTCCCAAAAACAACGCGGGCGTTGGAGTCAATCATATTTGGCCGGAACACGATCCACAGCGTGAAATTGCTGCCAATCGCCAAAGCCGAATTGGTCAATGGATCAGGCGTGGAATTGAAGTAAACACCCAGCGCCGTGTCAACCGGCGGAACCCCGGGCGGTTGGAGCACAATCCCGTTGATCCGATCCGTCCATGCGGTCACGGCGTTGGACACGGACAAGTCATTGAAGTTCCAATAGGCGTACAGCGAACCCGGCGGCCCGATTTGCGTGGGGTCGAGGCTGGAGGCTGGCGGGGCGGAAATAAGGAGACGGAAGTACTGCTGCTGCTGGGTTATCGCGGTGGGAACAGTCACAATTGCGCCCGTGCCAGCCACTGTCTGAGTGTTCGTCCAATCGGGATTGGCAAGGTCAGCGGCCGCCTGAATCGTGTAAGAAGCGCCTGACTGGGTGGGAAAACCGATGGTGAGGCTGTTACTGACCACCCCGGTTGAAAAAAGGGGCGGACGGGAATTTTGGCTCAGGCCATAAGAGACGGTGACCACAACGAAGGCAAGGCTCCAAACAAGCGGATTAGATTTTGATTTCATCACGCGCTGAGTTCCTTTCGCAGTGTGACGTGGGGATCGCTCGCTTTCTGAGCCAATCGGCTGTCTTATCGGCAAGAATCGAAATTGTTGGCTCTTCCCAAATGTCCAAATGGCTGCCCGGTATCTCAATCACTTCAAGATGTCCCGAAATGAGAGTGTCCCAACCCCGGCCTTCCACAGCGATGGACTTGTTGAAAACACCTCCTGCCTCGGCGGCCCGGAAGAGCACGGCGTCGCCGGCGAAGGGCTTCGCGGAATAAGCCCGGTACGCCTGAATGGATGCCTTGGCGACACGGTCTCCTGATCTCTCACGCATGTTTCCCTTTAGCCCGTTTGATGCTCCGGGTAAAGGACTTATTGTCATGCTTCGCAGTTTTTCGCGACATCGGAATGCGTGGCTTTTCCATTTGTTCCGGAACAGCCTGCAAAGAAACCGGCGTTTCTCGGTCGCATCCCTCCGCTTGAGGCGCAGGATCAGTTCTGACATCGCTTCACGCATCGAGCGTCCGCAAACGGTTATGGAGGAGTGAATCCAGCTATCCCACAGGATGAGTTCTTCGACGTCGAGGCCGCTGGCACGCAACTGTTGTGCCGCTTCGTAAGCGACCACGCCACCGAAGGAATAGCCGCAAAGGGAATAGGGGCCTTGAGGACAGACCCTCCGAATCTGGCCAATGACGCAACTGGCAAGGTCTTCCACGCGGTTCAGAGGCGCTTCTTCTCCGCTTAGGCCCGGATACCGCAGGCCGTCGTGGCAGGAACGCACTTGGCCAACCCGCCGCGCCACGGGCGGCGGGAAGATCGCCGCGCCGTCATGGCCTGGAATAAAAAACAATGGCGCTCCGTCCTGCGCGCCACGGGGCCCGCCAGGCGGACGATTACCCGATTTTTTTTGCGTCAACATCCAGATTGGGTGTGGAATGAAACGGCGCGGCGAAACCGGCGGGAATCAGCGAGCCATTGTCGTATTCCCGCCCGTTGCTGTGCGGCCGCGGCTTCCCCCGATTTTCCGCCGGCGTATTTTGAGGCCGGAACCGTTCCGTTATCTTCTCATAACTTCGGGCCAGTCCGGGCAAACTGGACCGGCTTAGAATATTCACATGGTCTCCGGGAACTTCCAAAACTTCCACTCCCCCAAGGAACAGTTTTTCCGCGCCCATGCTTTCATCAATGCGCCGATACGATTGAGCCATCCAATCATCAACGGGCAAAAGGACGAACCCCCGGCACGACAAGGGCTGAGCGTTATACCCGCGCATGGCAAATTTATAGATCCGTTCCGTGACGACCCAGGGCATTTCCTCCCCGGAATCAGCGCCGCGGAGGAAGCGGCGTTCGTCGTCAATCCGGTCTCTTTCAAATTTGACTCTGGCGCGGAACTTCCGCCAGACGTACATCGGCCCCTTGCGCAAGGTGTTTCCAATGTGGCCTCGAATCCACGTCCATTCCCACCACAATCGCGACGGCCGCGCCATCCAAGTGTCCAGGAGCACCACCCCGGCCACCTGCCTGCCTTCGCGCCGCAACTGCTGCGCCACTTCGTATGCCAGCATCCCGCCAAAACAGTATCCAGTCAACAATAATGGACCCGTGGTTTTCAGCTTCTTGAGCGCCGCCACATGCGGCGTCGCCAGATCCTCCATCCGCATCAAATCCGACGCTCTCCTGTTCGCCGCGGCCCTGACCACCGATTCGGGCAATGGCGTCATCGAGGCGTAAAGACTGGCGTTCGCGGGAAGCAGATTCGCCAGGTTGAACAATTCCAGACTGCCGGGTCCGGTCAGTAAAACAAGGGTCGGCCCCGAATCGCACATGCGAAGGGGAATCAGTTCTGATGTTGGCTCGCTTGTTTTCCGGCCAGCGAGGTCTTTCGCCAATTCCCCGATGGTTGGGTGTTGAAAGATGGCGCGCGCGGGGAGATCGAATCTGAGCGCCTGCTTGATCTTGCTGGCCAGCCGAATCGCCAGCAAGGAGTCGCCGCCCGCCTCAAAGAAATTGTCTTGCGTACCCACTTGCTTGGTCCGCAACAATTGCGACCAGATGCCGGCCAATGTCTTTTCCATGTCCGTTACTGGGGCGACAAAGTCCTTCCCCGACTCGGGCGGCGCGAGGTCCGGCGCGGGAAGAGTCTTGCGATCCACCTTGCCATTGGGCGTGAGGGGGAACCGATCGAGCGTGACGAAAACCGAGGGCACCATGTAATCGGGCAGCTTCGCCTGAAGGAGGCCGCGCAATTCTGAATTCTTCACCGGCTCTCCGCCGTTGGTGGTCAAATAGGCCACCAACCGCTTGTCGCCGGGAACATCCTCCCGCGCCACCACCACCGCTTCCCGCACCCCTGGAAGGCCCGCTAACACCGATTCGATTTCCCCCAACTCAATGCGAAATCCTCGAATCTTCACCTGGTGATCCATCCGCCGGAGATACTCGATGGCGCCATCGGGCAGATAGCGGGCCAGATCGCCTGTCTTATAGAGGCGCGCCCCAGGCTCCGATTTGAATGGGTCTGGAATGAACTTCTCCGCGGTCAGCTCCGTCCGGTTGAAATACCCTCGCGCCAGACCAATCCCCCCAATGTGCAATTCGCCCGGCACGCCGATGGGGGTCGGTTGCAAATGCCGGTCCAGGATGTAGATCTGTGTGTTGGCTATCGGGCGACCGATGGGAACTGTCCGCAGCGGGCTCTTACGCTGGCAAGCCCAATACGTCACGTCCACGGCCGCCTCCGTCGGGCCATATAAATTGTGGAGTTCGGCCGGCAGAATGGAGAAGAATCTTTGCTGCAACTCATAAGGAAGGGCTTCGCCACTGCAGATCACCCTCTTGAGGCTGGCGCACGAAAGCTCCAATCCTTGCGCCTCCAGGAACGCACTGAGCATCGAGGGCACGAAATGTATCGTGGTGATTTCCTCCTTGCGGATCAGGTCGGCCAGGTACGCGGCATCCCTGTGGGCGCCCGGCAGCGCCACGACCAGTTTGGCCCCGGTGAGCAAGGGCCAGAAGAACTCCCACACCGAAACGTCAAAGCTGAACGGTGTCTTTTGCAGCACTCGATCTGAAGGTGTCAGCCGGTAGGCGTCCTGCATCCAGAGCAAGCGGTTGACGATGGCCACGTGCGTGTTCATCGCCCCTTTGGGGCGGCCCGTGGAACCGGAGGTGTAAATCATATAGGCCAGATGCTCCGCCCTCGCGGAGGAGGGGATGCGGCCCGCGCTCTCCCTGGTGATCAGGGGCCAGTCCGCATCCAGCCGGACGACTTTGCCGGTGTGCGCGGGCAGAATTCCCTGCAAGCTCGATTGCGTCAGAAGGATCGGAGCGCCTGCGTCAGCGAGCATGAAGGCCAGCCTTTCCTTTGGGTACTCCGGGTCCATGGGCACGTAGGCCCCCCCGGCTTTGAGTATCCCCAGCAACCCCACCACCATCTCCAACGAGCGCTCCACGCAAATGCTCACCAGCGTGTCCGGCCCAACCCCCAGCCTTTGCAAATAGCGGGCCAATTGGTTGGCCCGCTCATCGAGTTGACGGTACGTGAGCTTCTTGCCTTCAAAAATGACGGCTGTGGCATCAGGCGCGCGCTCGACTTGCTCCTCAATCAGTTCGTGCAGACACCGGCTCCTGGGATATTCGATCCGCGTCTGATTCCACTCCACCAGCAGCTGCCGCCTTTCAGCTTCATTGAGGATGGGAAGCATGGAGATGGCTTGATCTGGATTGCGCAGCATTCCTTCGATCAGGCTTTTCCAATGGCCCAGCCAGCGTCCCATGGTGGTTCCATCGAACAGGTCAACATTAAATCGGCAGCAGATGCGAAGGTCTTCACCGGAGTCCATCGCCTCAATGTTGAGATCAAAGAAGTTAAAGCCCTTCCCCGACCAAACCAGTTCCGAGCCGGGCAATCGCAGACCATGATTGTTGCGGCTGAAGTTAAAGACCAGCGGCATCAAAGGCACGCGGCTGGCATCGCGCGGCAGGTTCAGTTTCTTGACCAGGCTGCCGAAGGTGTAGTCTTGGTGCTCGTAGGCGTCAAGGACCAGGCGGTTGATTTGCTTCAAGTACTCGCCGAAAGGCTCGTTGCCGTTGCATTGGCTGCGAACCGGAAGCAGGCTGACACAATGGCCGACAAGGGAACGGCTCCCCGGGTTCTTTTGGGTGTCAACGGCCACTTGTCCCGCCGCATGGATGCCCACAACCAGGTCAGTTTCGCCGGTGAGCCGGTGGAGCAATACTTTCAAACTGGCGAAGAGATAGGTGAAGAGCGTGCAACCCTGCGTCGCGGCGGCTTGCTTCAACGCGCCATAGAGTTCTGGACTCAGGACCAATTCCCGGCTGTCAGCCCCGTAGGTCTTGAACCCCGGACGCGGCCGGTCGGCGGGCAGTTCAATGGCATCCGGCGGGCTGGCGAATTGACGGACCCAGTAGGATTCCGCCTCCGCGAAGCGGGCGCGATTCTCCGGGAGGGTTTGCCACTCAAGGTAGTCGCGGAATTGCATGGCGGGAGCAAGGCCGTTGGAAGCGCCTTGAATCCTGGCGGGATAGAGTGCGCTCAACTCCCGGAGCAACACACTTATTGACCAGCCATCCAGAGCCAGATGGTGGGCAGCCACAACGAGCACATGATGAGTCTCAGACAGTTTGAAAACTTGGGCGCGGAACAATGGGCCGGTTGCAAAATTAAAGGGCGTTTCGTCCTCAAGTGTGATCGCTTCCTCCAGTTTCCGCTGGGATTCCGTTGAATCCAAGGCGGAGAAATCATGGAGCGGAACGCTCAGTTCCAAAACGGGATGAATTTGTTGTCCGGAACCATCAGCCAGGAAAGTCGTGCGCAGAGCATCATGGCGATTGACCAGGTCCTGCAATGCCTGGCGCAACGCATCCAGGGACACCGGGCATCGCAGGTGGATCGAGACAATCTGGTTGAAAGCACAGGACGCCTCGACGCCCTCCTCCGCCGCAAGCCACAGTTCCATCTGGGCCTGGCTCAACGGCAACGTGAGAACTCCCGCCCGTTTCAGGTTGTCTGATTTCAGCGCAATGCCGGAGGAAGGATCGGCGCGCGGAACCTGGGGTTCCTTTGGTTCGGCTGGGACTGATTTTCGGGCGTCGTTTCCAGGCGCCGCGGGAGAGGCAATGGACGACTGGCCCGGAGGGGCTTGGCGCAATAACTCCAACTGGCGGGCCAGGGCCTGCAATTGTGTCTGGATTGCATCCAAAACGGAGGGGCCGGGCATCACAGACACCTCAGCGGCCATCGCGCGAACCGGGGGCGCGACGGGTGACAAAGCGTCCGCCGGCAGTTTCTTGTCAAGGAAATCGGCCAACTCATTGAGCGTCGTCGTTTCCTGGAGCATTTGCCGGAAGGAGACCCTGACGCCGAACTGTTTCTCGATGGCCTGGGCGGCCTGGCCAAGAAACAGAGAATCCAGGCCCATCTCCATGAAACTGGCGGAGGGACCGACGTCCGTCAGGTTGACACTGGACAGCTCCTGAAACTGAGTTGTGAGCGCCGCCAGAATGCGCTCTTTGCGGGAGACGGCGCCGGGACTTTTGCCGGTCACACGAGCGTCCGCTGTCGGGGCCGGGGTCGGCGGCAAATCCGTCGTTCCCATTGATCCGACGGCTGAAACTCCTCTAGCGCCCGCCGACGCTTCATCAGGCGCCGGGTGAGCAGCAGCAAGCGCGGCAGGTTCAAGCCAATAGCGTTTTCTTTCGAAAGGGTAGGTCGGAAGCGCAACGCGCAGGCGCTTTTCATGTTTGTAAAAACCGGACCAATCCACGGCCGACCCAGCCAGCCACAGCTTGCCGAGCGCGCTGAGCAACGTGGGCACTTCTTGTTCCTTTGACGCTGAAAAAGAGGAAACCACCGCCTGGCCCGGTGCCTTGGCGGGGTGCTGGCTTGCCAGACTGCTTAAAGTCTGGCCAGGCCCGACTTCCAGCAGAATGTTCTCCGGGTCCTTCAGAAGTTCGCCCACGCCATCGGCAAAGCGGACCGTCTGGCGCACATGGTTTGCCCAATAATTCGGATCCGCCGCTTCACTATCAGCGATCCAGCGCCCGGTGACATTGGAGACATAGGGTATGGACGGTTTGTGGAAACGCACCTTGGCCAGCATCCCGGTCAGTGGCTCAAGAACAGGGTCCATCATCGCCGAATGGAACGCGTGGGAGGTCTGGAGGCGGCGCGCCGCCACTCCTTGCTCTTTCAACCGCGCCTCCAGTTCCGCCACCGCGTCGAATGGCCCGGAGACCACACATAATGAAGATGAATTTACGGCCGCAATGGAAAGAGTTTCGGCCAGGAGGGGTGCGATTTCCCTTTCCGCCATGCGCACGGCGAGCATGGCGCCGCCCGGTTGCGCCTGAACCAACCGGGCGCGCCCAGCCACGACGCGCAGTGCGTCCTCAAGCGAAAAAACACCCGCCAGACAACCGGCGACGTATTCGCCGACGCTATGGCCAATCATCGCGCGAGGTTTCACACCCCAGGACATCCAGAGCCTGGCCAAGGCATACTCGATGACGAACAATGCCGGCTGGGTGGTGCAGGTCTGAGTCAGCAAGTCCCCGGCGGCCTTGACCTTGTCGGCCTCGGGAAAAAGGACTTGACGCAGGTCCAAACCCAGGCGCGGTTGCAGGATTTCAGCGCACAGATCAATTTCCTCCTTGAAGACCCGCTCGGCGCGGTACAATTCCGCCCCCATATTCACGTACTGGGCGCCCTGGCCGGGGAACATGAAGACAACCGGGCGCTCCCGGACTTTGCCCTGCTGCGTAAAGACGCGTTTGGGATTCTCTCCCTCAAGCGCCTTGATGGCGTCTCCAACATCGCGGCAGACAAGCATTCGGCGGTGATCAAAAACCCGGCGCCCGGCCTGAAGCGTGAATGCCACGTCAGCCAGGTTTGAGTCAGGATTTGCCTTGAGATGATCGCGGAGATTGGCCGTCGCGCAATCCAGCGCTGAACTCGTTTTAGCCGAGAGAACCAGAAGTTGCCAGGAGCGGCCCGGCCTGGAGGGTTCCACGGCCGGGGCCTCTTCAAGCACGACATGAGCGTTTGTGCCGCCGACACCGAATCCGCTAACCCCGGCGCGGCGCGGCGTCGGACCCGCCTTCCACTGGCTCAATTTCGAGTTCACAAAGAAGGGACTGCCGGCGAAATCAATCTTGGGATTTGGCGCCGTGAAATGCAGGCTCGATGGCAGCATTTTGTGCTTCAACGCAAGCGCCGTCTTAATCAGGCCGGCCACGCCGGCCGCGGCGTCCAAATGCCCGATATTGCCTTTGACAGAGCCGATCGCGCAGAAGTTCTTCCGCGAAGCGCCCGTCCCAAACGCCTGGGTCAACCCCGCAATTTCTATCGGGTCGCCCAGGGGCGTCGCCGTGCCGTGCGCTTCCACATACGAGATGCTTCCGGGTTCGACGCCCGCCTGTGCCAGGGCCAGAGCGATCACCTCCGCCTGCCCATCCACGCTTGGCGCGGCGAACCCGACCTTTGCCGAGCCATCGTTGTTCAAGGCGAATCCTTTGATCACGGCGTAGATTTGATCGCCGTCGTCCAAAGCCTCAGCCAGACGCTTGAGCACGACGATTCCCAGACCGTCGCTGAAATTGGTCCCGGCCGCCTGGGCGTCGAAGGGCCGGCAATGACCGTCAGGTGAAAGCATGCCGCCTTCCTGAAGATAAGCGCGCTTTTGAGGAAAGGAGATGGAGACGCCGCCGGCGAGGGCCAGATCGCATTGATAACAGAGCAATGCCTGGCACGCCTGGGATACGGCGACCAGCGACGTGGAACAGGCGGTGTGGATGCTGAGGGCCGGCCCCCTCAGATTCAGTTTGTAGGCGACGCGGGTGGCAAGAAAATCCTTGTCACGCAACTCGCTCGCCACCTGGCCGGCCACTCTTGTCAAGTCGGGGCGCGAATAAAGGTTGTTCAAATGGTAAGAGTTTCCGCTCATGCCGGCGTAAACCCCAATGTATCCTTTGACTCGCGCCGGATCGTAACCGGCGTTCTCCAGTGCCTCCCACGATGCTTCCAGAAAGATGCGCTGTTGCGGATCGGTGAGTTCGGCTTCCCGGGCGCTGATGTTGAAGAAGCTGGCATCGAACCAATCGGCGTCCTTCACAATTCCGCGGGCGGCCACGCATCTCGGGTCCTTTCTCAATCCGGCCACATCCAGCCCCGCGGCCGCGAGCTCTTCGTCGCTGAAAAAGGAGATGGATTCGACCCCGGCGATGAGATTGCGCCAGAATTCGTCCACGCTCCCCGCGCCGGGAAAGCGACCGCTCATCCCGATAATTGCGATGCCATCGGAGGTTGTATTCATTTTCTATTCTCCCACTTTAGCTATTCTTGGTTGTTTGGCCCCGGCGAGCCAGCGCGGCTCTTTGCAATTGGGCACGGTCCCGAACTTCCCCCAACCCGGCCGGCTCCGCTTCGGATTGGCTCAGGCGCCGGGCCAAGGCGCTCACTGTCGAATGTTGGAACAGTTCCGCCGACGAGAGATTTGCTCCAAACGATTGGCTGATTTTTAGTTGAACCCGCAGTAGAAGCAGCGAATCGCCGCCCAAATCAAAGAAGTTGTCATCGACCCCAACCTCCTCAATGCCTAAAAGCTCCTGCCATATATTTGCCAGCTTCCGTTCCGACTCGTTGGTTGGCGGCGTGATCGCGATGCCCAGGTCCGGCCGCGGGTGACTCACTGGTTCAGTCCGGCCGGCTTCCTGCTTCATTGCGGGCTGGCGCTGCGCTTTCGAGAGGTCCCGCCGGACGGCGTCCAAATCCGCGACGGAAACCACAATCCGCGCGAAGCTGTAGTTCAGGATGCAATTAAAGACTTTCGCGCCTTCCGGCGGGCTTAACGAGTTGGCGCCCGTCAAGACACGGGCGGCTTTTCCAGTTCTGGCCTGCTCCTTTGAGGCGCGGGCGGCCATGCCGACATCCCGCCAGGGGTCCCAGTTGATCGTGACGGTGTACACGTCGTTCCTGGCTTTCTTGTAAGAGGCAAAGGCGTCGAGGAACTCATTTGCCGCGATATACCCCACCTGTCCATGCGCGCCGCTGGATACCACGTTGCCCCGGGTGGAACAGAGAACGAAAAAGTCCAGGCCGCTGTCAGCCAACAGTTCATCGAGCACCAAGGTGCCCTTCACTTTGGCGGCGAGCATCTGTTCTGTGGCTTCCTTCGTCCTTCGCTGAATGAGTCCGCCATGATCGGCGCTTCCCGCCGCATGAATGACCCCGTCAACCCGGCCAAAGCGGCATTTCGCCAGGGTGATCACTTCCCGCATCCGCTTGCGATCGGCCGTGTCGGCGGCCGCGACCAGGACCTGTGCTCCGGCCCTCTCGATAAACTGAATCTTTTTTATCCGGCAACTCGTTTCATCGCCAGCGTCATGAGTCGCAAGCCAATCCTCCCATTGACTGGCGGGAGGCATCACCGAGCGCCCAACGAGAATCAATCTCGCCTGAACGGACGCGGCCAGGAATTCCGCCAATGCCAGACCGACCCCGCCGAGTCCGCCGGTAATCAGGTAAACCCCGTTGACTTTCAACCGCGAAGCCACTCCCGCCGGCACCTCCAAATGAATTCGCTCGAACATTTCGACCCATCGGTACCCCGCGCGGTAAGCGATGACGGGATCAGACGGCTTGGTCGAAAACTCGCCGAGCAGTTGTTTGACGAGTGTTTGTTCACTTTGGGTACCCGGCTCTGGAACAACTATATCAATGCTGCGACATCTCACATTGGAGTATTCAAGCGGGATGATTTTACAGGCGCCCAGTATCGTGGCCTTTTCCGGATTCAACGTTTCCCCGCCAGTCACCGCGTGGACGTTGTTCAAAATGATCTCAATGTCCATCTCTTGGGTGATATTCTTCTCGCCCAATGCGCGGGCCAAAAAAAGCAAACTGTATAGTCCCAGGCTTTGCAGCCGTTCAAGGCGCTGCCACCGCTCATCCCGGCCATAGGAATTCGACACGCTCCAGAGATGGACGATCTTCCGCGGGGCCTTGTCCAAAGCGCAAAGCTCGGAAATCAGCAAACCATAATCTCCAGGCTCTTCGGGGTTGATCGCATAAGTTCCTTCGTTGATTCTTTGATAGCTCTGGCCCGCGACGACCCGCGTGACGCTCTCCTGGCGCAAGGTCAGAGATACCGCCAGCTTCTCGCCGAGTCCGCCTTCGTCCAGGAATATCAGCCACTGGCGTTTCTGTCCGGACGGATTGGTCTCCGAGGCAGCCGTCGAAAGCTCGGATCGCTTCCATGTCGGAAGATAAAACCAGTCGCCGGGGTCCGCGTTTCGCTCCGTCGCGGTATTCGCCGGGGCCTGCGCTTGCGCGCTGCCTTGGCTTTGTATCCAATAGCGCTCCCGCTGGAAGGGATAAGTGGGCAGAGGGATTCGGCAACGCCGTTCGCGGGCGTGAAAGCCGGACCAGTCCACCTTGACACCGCGCGCCCAAAGCTGGCCCAGGGCCGTGAGCAAACAGGAAACATCAGGCCGTTGCTCCCGCGCATGGCGCATGGAGGAAACAATCGCGCGGCCCGGGGACTGCTCCGGGTGAAGTTTGGCGAGGGAACTTAACGTCGTCCCAGGACCCACTTCGAGCAGAACAGAGTCGCGGTTCTTGAGCAGCTCCTGGATTCCATCCCCAAATCGCACGGTGTGGCGCAGATGTTTCGCCCAGTATTGCGGATCGCCCGCCTCCGCGGCGGAAATCCACCTCCCGGTCAAGTTGGACAGGAACGGAATCTTCGGCTCGCCTCGATTCGCGCGGCTCACACACTCGGCAAATGGTCCCAGGATGGGGTCCATCATCCCGGAATGAAACGCGTGCGAAGTGTGCAATAGTTGGCCGGTTTTCCCGGAAACTGTCAGAACGACCAAGAACGCCTCAACGTCCGGCGTGGGGCCGGACACGACACACTGCGAGGGGCCGTTCACCGTGGCGAGGGAAAGCGCCGCGGGGAGGATCTTTCGCAGTTCGTCTTCCGGCATCGGAACAGCAAGCATTGCGCCGCGCGGCATGCTCTGCATCAGATGGCCGCGCTGGGCCACCAACGCCAGGGCATCCTCCACGCCAAACACCCCAGCCAGGCAGGCGGCGACATATTCGCCTATGCTGTGGCCGATGAGCGCCGCCGGTTTTATCCCCCAGGACATCCAGAGGGTTGCGAGCGCAAATTCGATTGCGAAAAGGGCGGGCTGCGTGATGCGGGTCTGGGTCAACATTTCTTCCGCGCTCTTCTCCTTCCCGGCCTCCGGATACAGCACTTGGCGCAGGTCTGTTCCCAAGGCGGGGAGCAGGATTTCCGCGCACCGGTCGATCTCCTTCTTGAAAACCGCTTCGCTGCGATATAGGTCTGCTCCCATGTTGACATATTGCGCGCCCTGGCCGGGGAACATAAAAACGACCGGGGGAGCATCAACGTCGCCGTGGTGGGTGATGATTCGTTTGGGATCGCGTGTGCCGAGCGCTCCTGTCGCATCGTCAACATCGCGGCAGACAAGCGCCCGCCGGTGCTGGAAAACTTGGCGCCCTTCCTGAAGCGTAAAGGCCGCGTCAGCCAGATTCAGACCCGGGTTCGCCTTGAAATGCGCCAGGAGATTGGCCGTGGCGGCATCCAGAGCCGGCGCGGTCTTGGCGGACAGGAGCAGGAGCTGCCACGGTCGCGAAGGGCTTGATGGCGGCGGCGCGGGAGCCTCTTCAAGCGCCACATGCGCGTTGGTGCCGCCGAGACCGAAGGAACTGACGCCGGCGCGCCGGGGCATTGGAACATTCTCCCACGCCTTGAGCTTGGAGTTGACGAAGAAAGGGCTGTTGGCGAAATCAATCTTGGGATTGGGTCGTGAGAAATGCAGACTGGGCGGCAGCAACTTGTGCTGCAAGGCAAGGGCCGTTTTGATGAGGCCGGCAGCCCCCGCGGCCGACCCTGTATGGCCGATATTGCTTTTGACAGAGCCAATCGCGCAGAAGTTCCTCGCGGCGGTGCCGGCGCGAAACGCCTGCGTCAACCCGGCAATCTCAATGGGATCGCCAATCGGGGTGGCGGTGCCGTGGCACTCCACATAAGACACCGTGTCCGGATCGAATCCCGCCCCGGCCATCGCCGTCGCAACCGCTTCCGCCTGTCCGTCCACGCTCGGCGCCGTGAAACCCACCTTGTCAGAGCCGTCGTTGTTCAGCCCGAATCCTTTGATCACGGCATAAATATGGTCGCCGTCGTTCAAAGCCTCCTCCAGCCGCTTGAGCACCACGATCCCGATCCCGTCGCTGGAGACGGTTCCCTGTGCCCGGGCGTCGAAGGCCCGGCAATGGCCATCCGATGAAAGAATCCCGCCCTCTTGAAAACGGACGCATCTGCGCTGGGGGAAGGTAATCCAAACACCGCCAGCCAGGGCGAGATCGCATTGATAATTGAGAAGCCCTTGGCAACCCTGGCACACCGCCACCAGAGAAGTCGAGCAAGCCGTGTTGACGCTGATGGCGGGCCCTCTCAAATTCAGTTTATAGGCGACAAACGTGGCCAGGAAATCCTTCTCGTTTCCCAAAGTAATCACCCGCTCGCCGACCAGATCGACGAGGTCCGGCCGGGGGAGCAAATTATTCAAATAGTAGGTGGATTCGCCGGAGCCGGCATAAACCCCGATCGGCCCGTCCACTCGCGCCGGGTCGTATCCGGCGTTTTCCAGGGCTTCCCATGAGGATTCAACGAACAGGCGCTGCTGAGGATCGGTCACTTCCGCCTGTTTGGCGTTAATCCCGAAGAAAGTGGCGTCAAACCATTCGGCATCCCGCAAGATTCCGCGCGCTGGAACATAACTGAGGTCCTTTTTCACCGCCGCTACATCCAGCCCGGAAGCGGCCAACTCCTCGTCGGTGAACGTCGAAATGGAATCCACGCCGGCCACAAGGTTGCGCCAGAATTCATCCAAATTGCCCGCGCCAGGAAAGCGGCCGGCCATGCCAATTATGGCGATGTCTTCCGATGCGGATTGCTTCATGCTCACTTCCCTTTCGTTTCGAGCTGGCGTCCCGCCGCTTCCTTTCGCCTGCGGGTCCGCTCCTGGACCCTTTGCAAGCGGCCGGCTCCGGCTGAAGACTGGCTCAAATGCCGGGCCAGGGAACTAATGGTAGGATATTGGAACATTTCGACGATGGAAACACTGGCGTTCAATTTCTCGCAGACCTGGGCCTGGACTCGGACCATGAGCAACGAATGACCGCCAAGGTCAAAGAAGTTGTCATGGACGCCGACTTTCTCCAGACCCAGCGCTTTGGCCCAAACCTCAGCCACAATCCGTTCCGTCGGACTGCTTGGAGCGAGGTAATTTGCGCTCAATTCGGGCCGGTCGGCCACTGGAGCCGGTAACGCCTTGCGGTCCACTTTGCCGTTGGGGGTCAGCGGCAGTTCTTCCAACACCACAAACGCCGAGGGGACCATGTATTCGGGCACTCTGCTCTTGAGCAATTCCCGAAGGCTTGGAATCAGGTTCAGATCGCGGTTGCCCTGTAAGGGCCTGTTCGCATAAGAACTCCACGACTTTGCCGGACCCGTTTCAATCACCGCCCCCGGCGCTTGAGTGTCAGTGACGCGCCCATATTTCTCCCGCCGAAAGATGGCATCGCAGCTGCCCAAACGAGAAGCATCCGACCAATTGACCTCCACGGAGTATGCCAACTGCTCCCCAAGCTTCCAGAGGTCTTCGGGTTCGATCCCCGGGTCGAGGGCGGCCTCATTGACAGACTGGCGCAATTTGGAAACAGTGGCCATGTCATCCTTGGTCTCAAGCAAATCCACGCACTTGAGTTCGCGTTGCAGACGCGCGTTGGGTATGGCTGTTACGCGAAGCGACGCGGGCTGATTCCGCTCAAGATGCTCTCGCAGACCAGGCAATGTCAGCCTCCTCTGCCGCCAATCCCAAGGCTCCAAGTTTCCATTGGCGCGCGGAACCGAGCCGATATGCAGGACGACGTCGTAGCGGAACAGCGTCATTTCATTCTTGTGCCATCCTCGTTTCACCTGGATATCCACGCTGCTGACAGCCGGCAGATGCCGTTGGAGAGCCGGAAAGAATTCAGGCGCGATCAGCAATTCCTCTTCCTGGCTCATCCGTTTGTCAATCCGCCGCCGCAATTCCGCAACGGGCAATTCAGGCGGCGCCTGATGAAGCTGGACTGACGAACAAAACGCCTTCAACAAGTGCAGATTGCGCACATCCCCCAGAAAAATGAACCCGCCGGGTTTCACGGCGCGCGACGCCCGTTCCACCACGCGCGCCAGATATTCAACGTTCGGGAAATACTGGACGACCGAGTTCAGAATCACGGCGTCAAAGCTCCCGGTTTCCAAATCCTCCAGTTCATCCGCCTTGCGCTGCAACAGAGTCACCGCCGCGAGCGGCTGTTTTTGCCTGCCCAATTCCTGGCGTATGGATTCCAATGCCGATGCGGAAAAATCCACTCCGCAATAGCGCTCGCAAAAGGCGGCCAGCCTGAAAAGCAACAGGCCGGTTCCACAACCCAGCTCCAGGATGCTCTTGGGTTGCAAGGCGAGGACCCGTTTCACGGTATGATCCACCCACTCGCGCATCTGTTCCCCTGGAATGGCTTGACCGTCATAACTGCTCCGCCACCCGACGGTATTAAATGAAGGGTCTTCAGCCGGCGCGGGGTTATGGTAGGTATTCTCCCAAATGGTTTGCCACACGGCGGTGTGTTCGCCATCGGCCTCCGTGGCCTCCGTTCCTTTGTAATCGTGATTGGGCGCGACATACGCCACCAGGCGCTTGTCCCCTGTTTTGTCTTCCACGGCCACGACAGCCGCCGCCTTGACGCCTGGATGCTGGCTCAATACCGTTTCAATCTCCCCGAGTTCAATGCGGAAGCCGCGGAGTTTCACTTGATGATCGATTCGCCCCAGATACTCGATGGTTCCGTCCTGCGCATAACGCGTGAGGTCGCCGGTCTTGTACAATCGCGCCTTGGAATCTTGGATGAACGGGTTGGACACAAATCGCTCCATCGTCAACTCAGGTCGATTCAAGTAACCCCGAGCCAGGCCGTCGCCTCCGATATACAGTTCGCCGGGCACGCCAATGGGAACGGGCCGCTGATGCGGGTCCAGGATGTAAATTTGCGTGTTTGAAATCGGGCGTCCAATCGTCGCCTTCCCGCCGCGCCGGCGCAGCGTAAATGTCGAGTAGGTCGTCGCCTCAGTCGGGCCGTAAAGATCATAGACCCTTTGGACAGCGCAGTCCTCGTAAAGCTTGTCCACCAGCGACTGCGCGAGAGGCTCGCCGGCCAGGTTTACGGTGACGACTGAGCGGGGAATCCCGTTTGTGCGGGCCAATTCGGCAATCGCCGAGGGCACCGTGTTGATCATCCTCACTTCGTTGGCCGCCGGCAACGCGGGCAACTGCAACGCATTCTCCGCCAGAATCACTTTGCCTCCGTTGCTCAAGGTGGCAAACAGCTCAAATACAGACAGATCAAAACAGATCGAAGTGGCGAACAAAACTCCGGCAAACTCCTCGTCGGTAAATACCCGCCGCGCCCAAGCCGTGAAGGACACGGCGCTGCGATGCTCGATGGCCACCCCTTTGGGCCGCCCCGTCGAACCGGATGTGTACAAGACGTACGCCAGGTTGTTCGGGCGAGTCCTCATTTCAATTTCGATTCGGTCCTGAATCCCGCCGCCGGTTTCCCCGGTTGCATCCACGTAAACCACGCTGGCGTTGTGGGGTGGGAGAACATCATGAAGGCGCCGTTGCGTTACCAGCGCCAGCGGCCGCGCATCCTCAAGCATGAACTTGATCCGGTTCTTCGGATAAGTCGGGTCCAACGGCACGTACGCCCCGCCCGCTTTGAGAATCCCCAGCAATCCCGCCACCATGTCCAACGACCTCTCCACGCAGATGCCCACAAGTGTGTCCGGACCGACACCCAGCTGTTGCAATTGGCGCGCCAAAAGGCTGGCGCGCTCATCGAGTTGGCGATACGTCAGCCGCTGGTCTTTGAAGACAATGGCTGTGGCCCCAGGCGTGCGTCTGGCCTGCTCCTCGAACAGTTCATGCAGGCATTTGTCCGCGGGGTAATCCCCCTGCGTTTGGTTCCAATCGACCAGTATCTGCCGGCGTTCCCCTTGGGTCAATAGCGGCGCGTCGGCCAGCGGCCTCGCGGCGTCGGCGAGCACGTCTTCCAGCAGAGTGCGCAGATGTCCCACCATGCGATCAATCCGCGCGTCGTCGAACAAATCCGTGCTGTACTCCATTTCCAACCAGATGTCCTCGCCCGCGTCGGTCAGGAAGACTTGCAGATCATACTTGGAAATCATGCTTTGAGACAGCAGCGGCTCCAGCGCCAGCCGCGGGAATCCGACATACTGCAACTGCGCGTCGCGGTCGCGCCAGGTCAGCATCACTTGGAAAAGCGGCGCGTAGCTCAGATTGCGCTCGGGGTTGACCGCCTCCACCACTTGCCCAAAGGGCACCGACCGATGCGAGTAAACGCCCAGGACCCCTTTCTGAACGCGGCCGAGCAACTCGCGGAACGTCGGGTTGCCGGCCAGGTCCGTCCGCAAAACCTGCGTGTCAACGAAGAAGCCGATCAGCGGTTGAAGCTCCGGCCGGTCGCGGTCGGCTATGGTTATCCCAATCAGGATGTCGTCCTGGCCCGAGTACCGATGCAGCAACGCGTCCAAGGCGGCGGTGAAGATGGTGAACAGGCTGGTTTTCTCCCGGCGGCTCAGTTCCCGCACGCCTTCCGCCAGGGCCGGTCCCAGGCGGAACTGCCGCTTGACGCCGCGATAGGAAATGAGGCGCGGCCGCGGGCGGTCCGTTGGCAGGTCTAGAACCTTGGGAGCGCCGCGCAAGTATTCTTTCCAGAAGGCAAGGTCCTGCTCCACACCCGCCTTGTCAACATGTTGGTGCTGCCACGCCGCGTAGTCGCCGTACTGGATCGGCAACGAAGGCAAAGAAGGCTGCGACCCGGCCAGAAACGCCTCGTAAAGCTTGCCCATCTCGCGCCACAGGACGCCCAGCGACAGGCGGTCACAAATGATATGATGCACCATGAGGATGAAGACATGCTCCTGGGGGCTGAGGCGGAGCAGCGTCGCCCGGATTCCCGGCCCGGTTTCCAGATGGTAGAGCCGCTGCGGCTCGGCGATCAGCAGACGCCCGACTTCCGCCTGACGCTGTGCGGGTGACAGCTCGCCAAGATCAATCCTCTTGAGCTGCAATGGCAAATGATTGTGAACCACCATGACGGGCTGCTCGCCGGACACCTGGATCGTGGACCGCAGTATCTCATGCCGCTCGATGATGGCGTTGAGCGCCTTTTCCAGGGCGTCAGCGTCGAGGTCTCCCCGCAATCTCACGCTCTCCGACTCATTATAGACCGGCGAGCCGGGATTAAACTGCTCCAAGAACCAAAGACGCAGTTGCGACGGGCTGAGCGGGGAGGGGATTGTCCGGTCCCGGAGCGGTATCGGCGGCGGCGCGAGCGGGGCGCGCTGTTGCAAGAGGGCTTGTTCCAGGTCCGCGGCGGATTCACCTCCGGCGCGACCGTCCGCCAACAGGCGGCGCCGGACGAGCGCCGCCAGTTGAGCCACGGTGGCATTCTCAAAGAAATCGGAAAGCGAAAGGACAACCGGGAGTTTTTCGCGCAGCCGCGACAGGCATTGGATGGCGAGCAGTGAGTGGCCGCCCAACGCGAAGAAATTCGCGTCAAGGTCAATTTGCGTTTGCGCGAAAAGCTCCGCCCAAATCCCGGCGATGGTTTGCTCGATTATTGTTGACGACCCCGCCGGGCCATCGTGGCGCGCCGCTGCCGCGCCTTCGGAACTTGCAGCCTTGGCATCCGTGAGCTGCATCGCTTTCTCCTGCAACTTCAGACGCTGCACCTTGCCCGAAGGGCCTTTCGGCAAGTCTTTAACAAAACGAATTCGCGTCGGCGTCTTGAAATGACCCAGGCGGCTCTCACAGAAGGAGAGCAGCTCCCTTTCGTCCACGCCATTCCCAGTCCGCGTCACGACAAAAGCGATCAGGTCCTCCCCCAGGTAACGATCGGGGACTCCGACCGCAGCGGCTTCGAGCACCGCCGGATGGGATTCGATCACCTCATCAATTTGCTTCGGGGCAATGTTGACTCCGCCTTTGATGATCAGCTCCTTGGACCGGCCGACGATGAAGAAGTAACCGTCCTGGTCCCGGCAGGCCAGGTCGCCGGTGTGGAACCAGCCGTCGGGGTTGAGAACCGCCGCGGTGCCCTCGGTGTCCTTGTAATAGCCAAGCATCATTCCCGGACCGCGAATGAGGATTTCGCCCGGTTCTCCCGCCGGCACTTGGACCCCGTCTCGATTCACGATTTTAGTCTCGAAACCCCAAGGCAATCCCGGTGAGCCGATCTTATTCACGCCCGGAGGCGATGGATTGGAGAAGATGTTGCCTGCTTCGGTCGATCCCATCGCCTGGATGAGAGGCAGGTTGAATTTATTGAGAAACTCGCGGTGCAAGGACGGCGACAGCGGCGCCGAAGAAGACCGCAAGAAGCGGATGCGCTGGAAAGCGGCCTGGCGGCTTTCCGCGCGAGGGTCCTTCCAATCCAGAAGCTGCGAGATAATGGTTGGCACCAAGGCCGACCACGTGCAGCGGTAGTCGTCCAGCCAATCCCAGAACTGGCTGACGCTAAAGCCATGAGGCACCACGACCGAGCCGCCGCTCAACAGCGTGGGAATCAGGGTCACGCACTGGGCGTTGATATGATAGAGCGGCAGCACCAGGAGCGAGCGATCCGCGGCGGTGAGCTGGTGCGCGGACATGGAGTTCGCGCCATGGGCCAGCACGGTACGGTGCGTGTGCATCGCCGCCTTCGGCTGGCCCGTGCTCCCGGAGGTGTACATCAACAGCGCCACGTCCTCAGGCTCAGGGGGCGCTGGCAGCGTCATCGAAGCCGAAGTCTCTCCCGCCGCGGCGGAACCGTCAACGCCGGCCGGAATCACCCGCACCGTCCTGCGCACGCCCCCCATCACCTCATTGATCAACGCGGCGTACTGTTCCGCGACATAAACCACCGTGGCGTCACAGTGGTCGAGCATGTAAGACAACGCGGAAGCCCCCGCGCGAACGTTCAGAGGCACGGCCACGAACCCTCCGTACATCGCTCCCAGGAGCAATTCCGCGGCAAAAAGTCCGTTGTCCAGCAAGAAGGCAACCTTGTCGCCGCGCTCCAATCCGGCTTCCTGAAGGCGGGCCGACAAACGTATTGACTGTTCCCGCAAGCCCCGGAACGTCAGGACGCGCCCCGTTTCAGGACTGGTGAGAAACGCGGCCTCCGGCTGTCTGGATGCCATTGTGTCAATCAATTCCCGGAGGGTCTTGATATCGCTGTCCTTGGTTGATTCAACGTTCATAATACTATTCGATTGTGCCGCCTTGGGGGCCAATCGTCAGAATGTCTGATCTTGTTTCCTGTGTTTTGACCTTCACATCCGTTTTAACAGCCGCTCTGAAGCGGTCTTTTAAGCCAAGCATGCGGCACTCAAGGAAAATCCAAGACGCGCAACCGCAAAGAATGCCGCCGGCAAGCGCCAGCGGGAACCACTGCGCGGCGCCGAGGCCATATTGAATGAACAGATTATAAACGGGGAGATGATAAACATAGAGGCCGTACGAAATGTCATTGCCCCTGAGCAGAAAATCGCCCAGCCCGCGGAACGAAAAAGCCGCGGAGACCGTCAGCAAGGCCAGGGCCAGGCGCACAATGAAAAGGATGGCTGCCTCGATGGCCTTGCCACCCGCCCCGGACGCCAGACCGCGCGTGGCAAAGACCAGCGCGATGTAGCCCGCGAGCCACCAAAGGACCTTACCGGAAAGGAGCGGCCCCAGCCGTTTAAACTGGCGATGTATAATCGTCCCAAACAAAAGCATCCAGAGGTTTCCGGGCAGGCTGAACCAAACCGCTTTGGTCAAACCGCCAAAATGACGCGTATCACCATAATTCAATCCATTAAAACCTAGGAACAGCGCAAAGGAGGCAAGGCACAAAACACAAAAAATGCGATCCAGGAAAGCGGCCCCCCAACGATCCATCAGATAGAGGATGGGCAATAACACGTAAAAAGCTATCTCAACGCCTACTGTCCAAAGAGCTGCGTTCCACACGCCCATTCCGAAACTGCGGAAGAAATCTGGATTTATCCCCGAGCCGCCGATGGCAGCGGCGCCCAAATACCAGGATACCACCCGCCACCACTCAACCCCATGAAAGACTCCCAATGCCAACATCAAGCCAAGCCAAATTGTCGAACAAACAATCAGGGCGGGATAGACTCTCAGAACGCGCGACCACGCGTATGTCTTGAAGTCGTCGCGATTTCGTTCAACGGACCTGGCAATGAGAAAGCCGCTAATGCAAAAGAAGCTCTGCACGCCGGGGAAACTTCCCAACAAACTCCCAAGAAAAGGATGGATTGGAACGTGGAAGTGGGTAATCCCATGGTAGGCCGCGACTTGCAGCGCCGCGAGCAATCGGATCAAATCAAAGTTGTTTCTGTGCGCCTTCAATGGCTGCGGTCCTCACTGGACACAAGCTCCGTATCGCTCCGCGTTGCCGCGGCGGAACGCCTGGAGCGCCGGGGGCGCGCGGGCGCGTTGCGGTCAGCCCTCCGCGCCGCCAGAGTGAGAAGCTCCTGTTCGTACAAAGCCAGTATGCGGTCACGATGGAAGACTTGCGCCCTGCAGAGAGCACGAGATTGCATTTCAGACAAGAGCTGGGGCTGGCGGCTCCATCGGTTGAGAGTCTTCGCCAGCATTTCCGGATTGCCGGGGTCAACCACTTCCCCAAACCCACCCTCAATGATTTCGCGCCCCAAGGGGCTGCTCGGCTCGCAAACCGCCAGGACCGGCGTGCCGCTGGCCAGAGCCGGCAGTAGTTTGCTTGGCAGGAAGTTGCTCCCAAGCCCCGGGCACTGCGTAATCAGGCAGGCGGCAGTCGTCCGCAGGGCGGTGACATACTCCGATTCATCGAGAACAGGCCCAAGCTCACACCCAGGCGTGTGTTCAACCTCGCTTGCCAGCCGGTCGCGCTCCGCGCCTCCACCGTGGATTTTTAAATGCCAGCCGCTCTGGCTGACGGCCGGGGTCCGAAACTGCTTGAGAAAGGCAGGCAGCCCCTGTTTGACGCCAAGGTTGCCGGCATAGAAAAGTGTGCGGGCTTGGCGGACGGTTACTGAGGAGGTTTGCCGGTCAATCTCCTGCTGGAGACTGCGGTGAATCCAATTCGGCACATAGCAAGCGCGCCGGTCCGGCCCCACAACCCCGCGAAGCTTGTCGAGCATGATTGGGCTGATCGTCAGCAAGGTTTGCGCGGAACGCAGGGACCATCGTTGGACGCCGTGCAACAGCCTTTCCAACCCCGGCAAACGAAGGATGCCAAGTTCCAGGGCCGCCTCCACCACAAAATCCTGGACGACGATCACACGCGGAATCCTCTTGCCCCAATAAAGGAACCGTTGCGCAAGGCACTGCGAAAGCATCGGGAGCGCGGTCAAGACAACATCGGGATTCCAGCCGGGATGAGCGCCGCGGCGCACCAAGGCCGACAAGAAGCTCAGATCGGAAAGCATCCGGGATTTGCCAGTCGGGCGGCGTGGGACAAACATGGCAACCCGCCGCACGGGAATTCCCGCGTAAGTTTCCTCACGAAGGGACAGACCGCGGTCCTCCGGCCGGAGTTTCCAGGCGGGATAATAGGAGAAAGTGCAGGTAACGCGCACATCGTGGCCGCGTTCCTTCAGGAAAACGGCGAGGTCCGTGAACAAGGACGCCCCCGCCAATTCGTCGGGAGCGAAGAGGTTGGTGATGATTTGTACGCGCATGTTTAAGGGATTCTTACGAGGCCAGTTGGAGGAACGTCTCTCGAAGAGCCGCCAAATCGGCATCGAGCGCAAAGACGCTGGCATCCAATTGGGCGGTATGGGCCTGCCTGGCTCTAATCTCCGCGTCGCTAACCTGGGAAAAGAACGCTTCCAACGACTCCTCAAGCGGATGGGGGAATACCCAGCCGGACCCGAGCCGTCGCACATACTCGCCACCGGCGGTGTTATCCTCCACCAGAATGGGAACACCAAAGTAGCCCGCTTCATAGAGGCGGTTGGTGAGACACCACTTCGAGTTCAGGCCGGGACTGCACAAATCAAATCCCCAGCAAAGGTCCACCGAAGCGTAAAGGCGGGCCAAATCATCGGGATTGCGGTAAGGGCCTCCGTAGGTCACGTTGGGGGAATCGGCGATGACGGCCTCAAAGACCTCTCGCACCTCGTGGTTGGGGTACCCCCGCAAATCAAATTGGAGCCGATCGGGAAATGACGCCGCCAGACGGCGCATCATCTCCAAGCTCCTGCGGCAGCGCAACTGTCCAAAAAAACCGATCACCAGCCGCGGGGTCTCCTGGCGAACAGGCGCACGGCGCGCCAGGCCGGCCGCCGGATAAATCTTGTTTTCCAGCAGCAGCGACGGGGCCTGGCAATGCTGTTCCTCGCGGAGAAACTGGGACATGAAATGTTCCGACGTGTAAACCACCAGGTCCGTTCTCTTCAAACACCATCTTTCCAAGGCTCGCAGCGCGCGGCCCGTCTTGTCCTGCCGAAGCAGGACGGGTTGAATATCGGCAACTTCATAGACAATGCGGCACTTCATGCGCCGGAGCGTCCGGGCCAGAATCGCCACCAGAAGGTTGTCAAGGTTGATGCAGTAAATAATATCGAGGTCGCCCGGCAGAAAGCGTCCGCGCAGCAGCTTTCCAAGCGCGGACGCCAGGGCGACCGCCCTTTTTCCGTACTGCGCGTCCTGGCTTTTTCCCAATGCATGGCCGGGAAACTGTTGGAGGAATTTGTTCACCAAATCCGTTTTGCGCTCCCGGTCAAAAGCCAGCCAGCGCACCGAGAAACCGAGGTCTGAAAACATCCTCATTCTCTTATGAAATCGGGCGTCGTGCAGGTCGTGGCTGAACACCAGGATTGAGGCACGGTTCTGAAGGGGTTGCGGTTTGGGAGTGGTCATGGAGTCGCCGGGTATCGTAAGTTCGACTACGCTTCCAACACGGCTTGCAATGCGGCCGCCTGATCGCGATTCCACCGGCGCGCGTATTCGGCGGCGCCAGACATTAAACGTTTGCACTCGTCGTCATCCTGCATAATGCGCTTCAGACTGGCGGCGAATTCGTCCGCCGACGCCGCCACGGAAAACGCGCGGTTGGCGCCGTCCTCCACACCCAAGGCGGCGAACGGCGTGGCAACCAGCGCGCGCCCAAAGCCAAGCCCCTCGACCACCTTGATCTTCAGTCCGGTGCCTTCGTGCAAAGGTGCGATGACCGCCCTGGTATGGGCGTATAATGGAGCCAGGTCCGCGACGCGCCCCAAAAACGTAAAGGGCGGACGGTTGACCATCACATCCTTGATCATCCCCGCGACAACAACCTGTTCTGGCTTGAGCCAGGAAGCCATCTTCGGAAAGACTTCCCGCGCGAACCATTCCAGACCGGCCACATCGAAGGGGTGGCCTCTGGATATAAACAGGATCGTCTTGGAAGCCAAACCGGCCTCGACGGCCATGTCCGACGCTATCTCCACGGGGTGGCCGAATACCTTGGCATCCCGGACGCCGGCCTTTCGCATCGTTTCGGCGTCGTGCCTCTGAATGGCCAGAGCGGTGTCGGCGCGGTTCAGGGCCATCAACTCGTCCTGAGGGCTGATCTTTAACCACAACTTGGCCGGGGCGGCTGTCTTCCACGCGTCCCCCAGCGCGAAAACTTCGTGCGTGTCCACGAGCTTCCTGACTTGGCCGTCGAGCCGCAAAAGAGCGCGGCTCATAATTACAAATTGGGCGATGACCGCCCGGAAGTGATACCGCGTGTGCAATTGGTCTATCATCCCATCCAACGCCGGCTCGTAGTATCCATCCACTGGAACCCGCGCCATGAGCGCATCCTGCTTCGGGTCCCCGCTGCCCCAGCGGTACAATCGGGAGCGATGCCAACTGCGCAGCCCGCCATGCTCGGGAATGACCCGCCGCGCCAGACGCTTGAACATCCATTTCCAGGAGCCTGGGCGATAAGGCTGGTAATGAATATCTTCGCCCCACCATTGCCGCATCGCGGCCATGTCGCCCGGAAGAAAATCCGTGTAAAGCAGGACGGGTTTCCAGCCTATCTCGCGCAGAGTCACAGCCAGATTGAGGAGGCGTTTCCGGTTGCCTCCCTCAGAGGGATGGGACGCGCATCCGGAAACAATTAAAACACAAGGCGGACGATTCATATCCTGGTCAATCACTGACGAGCAAACCCGGCGAAGCGCAACCACTGCCCGGTTTGCGCCATTGCCGCGTCGAAAGAGAACCTGTTCAGAGAGCCAAAGGCGCGGGTGAACTTCTCCGTAGGCGGTTTATGCAGCGTATTCTGCAAGTGCCAATCACTTTGGGTAACGTTCGGCGCTCCCACGGGAGCCAGGCCGGAATCGGGCGGGGCCTTCTGCAACAGGGAAAGCAGGCGTTTGATGCGCTGTTTGGCTGGCTTGCTCAACGCCTTCTTGATCCGCTTGCCAACCTGCGTCTGCTTGATGCCATCCAACCGGCCCAAAAGGGACTGGCGGAACTCCAGAGCCGCAAGCTGGTGAACCTCCGCGAACTCGATCCCCAGTTCCCGCGCCAGCGCCTGGTAATAATCGCTCCAAGTGTGGACCTCATCATCGGCGACATTGTAACAGCCGCTGGCCGCCGGGGTGTGTTCGACAACGCCAAGGATTGAGTGAAACAAATTATCCAGGTAGATGAGATTGCAGATGCCGCGGCCCTCTCCGAGCAAAAATGCGCTGCCGGCCGCCATTTGCCTGGCTGGCCCGACTACCCAAGGGGACCGCGGCCCCCAAATCAGTCCCGGACGCAGGATGACGCACGCGACGCGCGTGTCGCGAAATCGCTCCCGAAGCGCCTGCTCGGCGGCTATCTTGCCGCGCGCATACTCCATCCAATGCCCGGTCACAGGCGGGGAATCATCGTGCAAGCCCGCGTCTTCCATCCGGCCAAAAACCTCCGCTGAACTCAGGTGAATGAACAGGGGAACCTTCCGGGCCGCGCAGGCGTCGAACATGGCTACCGCGGGTCCGGCCAAGTCGCCGAAATCACCCAAAGTCAGATTCACGACCGCGTCGCAGTTGGCTATGGCAGGCCCAAGCTCCTCCACGATGCCCGCGTCAGCGCGGCGCCAGCAGGGACCAAACCGCGCAAGCCGGGCGGCGCCCTTGAAGGACCTGATTACAGGGACCACCTCGACCGCGCCGGTCAAAGTTGCAAACTCAACGAACCGGGCGCCAACAAAACCCCCGGCTCCCAAGACAGCGATGCGCTTCATTGTTTGGCTCCATTTCTCCAATGCCGCCGCGCCGCGGCGGTTTGTTCTTCCGCGGACAGCCAGGGCTGCGGCAGAGGCGCCGCGCTGGCATAAGCGGCTTCTATCTGCGCGGCCACCGTTAAAGCCGCCCGGCCGTCCACCGGCACAGGTTCGCCGAGCGCGACCGCGCGCAGAAATTGAATCCACTGCATGTAAATACAATCCTCGTAAACCCGCGGCGCCTTGGTGGTTGGCGCCGGCGCCTTGAGGGAAGCCGGCCAGCTTGACCGGCAGGGGCGGCGCTCCCATGCGCCTTGGGCGCGTCGAAGCTCGATCCAGCGAAACTCATTCGGATCAACCCTCATCTCTCCAAAACTGCCTTTGATATGCAAGCCGTTCGCAGTCTCCTGGTCCCAGCTCAATTGCATGACCCCTCTGACCTCTTTTCCCGCCAGCTTGACACGGCAGTTTCCCTCCACTCCGCCGGCCAATGCGTCATCCTCCGCCCCAACCACGGACATCGGCCCGAACAACCACAGCAGAGAGTCAAGCACATGGACTCCCTTGTCCATCAACACCCCGCCCCCGCCCGCTTCCCGCCGAAAAGGCGCGTCGGAGGCGATGGGCCATTGATACACGCCTCCTTCGTGGCAGCGAAACTCAACCTGCCCGCCCAAATCACCGGCCCGCAGCATCGCCCCGGCCGTCGCCAGCGAGGGAAAAAACCGCCGCGTCAGACCGACCATCAGGATCAGACCCAGGCGCTCGGACATCCCGGCCAATTCCGTCACATCCTTCACACTTGTGGCCAGCGGCTTCTCACACAGGACATGACACCCATTGGAGAACGCGGCCTCGACATGGGCGCGATGCAGGCCGGGAGGCGAGGCGACGAGGGCGGCCTCCGCGCCGGCGGACCGGAACGCCGCGGCTGCGTCCTCAAAGCAAACCGCCTCCGGGAATACGCGCTTGAAACGGGCCATCCGCTCCTTCGAGCGGTCCACCAAAGCTGTCACGCGCACCGCGCCCTGGCGCGTCAAACGACGCAGCGACGGAACGTGCAATTCATCAATGACCGCGCCGCAACCAATGATGGCCAACTTTAAAGGCTTAATTGCTGACATAGAATAACGAAAGGGGCTATCTGTTGCCGGCGCACTGGGACAATTCATTCACGCCCTCGGAGGACCGCCAATGCGATGCCAGGGTCGCGCGCTGTTCCGCGGGCGGCAGCCACGGCTGCTCCAGCGGCGTGGCCTGCTCATAAGCCTCCATGACCAATCGCAACACTTCCAGGCCGTCCGCTCCCGAAGCTATCGGCCGCTCTCCCAAATGAATCGACCGCAAGACGGACACCAGTTGCATAAGGATGCACTCTGAAAAGTTGGCGGGCCTGAACAGCTTCGGCCGCGTCAGAGCCAGATCATTGGGCCAGCACGCCTGGGCCTCCAGTTTCCTCCAACCCGCCCCGTTCCCTTTGCGCCGCGTCCAAACCGCGTCAATGGGCGAAATCGGCAGCCATAACTCATCCGCGGCGCTGGAGATGTGAAACCCGTTGTTCAGTGGCGCCTCCCAACTGACTTGGAGGAAACCCCGGCTGCCGGGAAAAGCCAGTTCCAGCGCCGCATTGGATTCGACGCAGCCGCCCTGGTTCGCGTCGTCCGCCGACCGCAAGAGCCGCCCCGATCCGAAGATGTGGCAGAGCATATCCAACGCGTGAATCCCCTTGTCGATCAAGACCCCGCCGCCCCCTGTGTCGCGGCGGAATTGCGACGCGCTGGCCAGGGGCCAATCAAAAACCGACCCTTCGCGGTAAACAAATTCCAGCGGGCCTGAGCCGGCATTGTCCTTTGCCCAGGCTCGCGCCACCGCCACCGCCGGATAGAAGCGCCGCATCATTCCCACCGCGAAAAGGCGCCCCTTTTTCCGGGCCAGCTCGGCCATCTTCTGGGCCGCGGCGACCGAATGCGCCACCGGCTTTTCGCATAGGACATGACAATTGTGCTCGAAAGCAACGGCGGCATGGCCGGCATGGAAGGCGGGTGGCGAGGCGATAATCGCCAAATCCAGCTTCCCAACGGCTTCGAAGGCCGCCGGAATGTCGGCAAATGCCTTGGCGTGCCGGAACCATCCCAAGGCCGCGGCGCGCCGCCGTTCTGTCGTGTCCACCAATGCGCAGACACGCAGCCAGCCTCGCCCTTCCAGCTCCTTCAACGGCGCGCGATAGAGATGTTCCAGCGCGGCCCCGCAACCCACAAATACAACGTTTACCATATATGTGTAGAATCGAATGGTCCGGACTCCCCGTTAGCCGCGGCATATCCGGCAAAGCGAAGCCAGGACGCGGTCGAGTCCAGCGCGCTTTCGGTTGACTCCAGTTCCACGGGTCCATAATCCCGGAAGAATTTCTTCATCGGCAGGCGAAATGTGGTGTTCTGCAGCGCCCAATGCTCGCGAGTCAGACGCGGCGCGGACTTGGGCTCCGGCTGCAATCCGCCAGGGGGAAACGGCTCCCCTTTGACGACTTTCTTGGCCGCGGCCTTCACGCCAAGCCCGACCCGCGGAAGGCACCACTTGGCCACGCGGTACAAAGGCTTTCTCTGCAAACACCACTCCAGCGCCAGCTTCGGCGTCAGCGGCAGGCGCGCATCGGGCCACGTCCTCACATGCGTCTCTGGATATCCAAGCCTCTTGCAAAGTCCCTGGTAATACTGGCTCCAAGTCACCGCCTCCGGATCTCCCACGTTATAGAAACCCGACGGGCCTGTGTGCGAGCCATGCACGGCCAACATCATTTGGACCAGATTATCCACATGCACCAGGTTGGCTATTCCCCTCCCGGAGTTGGATAGGCAGACCGAACCCCGCGAAAGTTGCTCGCCCACCATCCCGGACCATTGTGAGAAGGGACCCCATATCAAGCCGGGTCGAAGCGCCACGATGCGCATCGATTTGGCATCGCCCATCACGCTTCGCAGGAACACCTCGCTCTCAGCCTTGCCGCGCGCGTAGAGCATCCAATTCCTCGTGTCGGGAGGAGAGTCGTCATGCAACCCGGGCGAGTTCGCGCGGCCATACACCACGGCCGAACTCAAATGGATCATCAATTTGCAGCGCGCCGCCAGGGCCGCCTCGTAAGCTGTCCGCGTCTCGCGCAGCACTTGCGAGACATCCCCATTGACCGCGTTCACAACCGTGTCGCAGTCTGATAAAGCCTCCGCCAGCTCCTTCGTCCGGGAAGTGTTCACCACCCGCACTTCCATCGGATGGCTGCTCAGTCGCGCCAGCGACTTTGCGGAACGGACGATCCCGACGCCTTTGACTTGCGAACAGCCGCGGAGAACCCGCATCAGCCGCGCGCCCACGAATCCGCCCGCGCCCAGGACGGCAACCCTGCTGACTCGAAAACCAGAATCATTGATTGGGGATACACTCATAAATTCAGCCCGAAAGTCAGATCATGTCAGGGCCGGCGCCATCGCCGGAGGGCGATGCGGGCCTATTCTCGAAGCGGCGGTGCGAGCCTTCAGTAAAGGGACGCCTTCGACCAAACCGATGGCCAGCCAGAAGCACGGAAAATAAAACTCATGCAGAAACGCGGCTTGGAACAGGTAGGCCACAAGCAAAGGAAACACCCAGATTCGCTCCGGGGTTGTCCACGCCTTGCGCAATAACACGGCGAACCACGCGAGCATGAGGACAACTCCAATGCTTCCCAGTTCGACCAGTGTTCCAATGTAGATGCTATGAGGAAGAATATCCTCACCGTAAAGCCGGCCAATGACCAGTTTGAAATTGTCCAGCCCGCACCCGATGATCGGATGCTCCCAAAACAACTTGAGCGCGCCGACCCAAATGTCCAACCGCTCAGAGCCTCGGTCCGCGGTAATCGTGCCAAAGCGCGAGAGTATCGTTCCAAAAAGGTTGGGAACCAGAATCGCCGCGGCCACTACAGGAACCAGCGCCAGCAGAAGCAGGCCCAAAACGCGCAACAATTGCTTTTGGCAAATGCCAACCATGACGATTCCCACGACCGCCGCCAGGATCGCCGCGCGGAATCCGCAAAGCCCAAGGCCCACAACCAGCAACGGCAACACGCAGATCAACCCCCACCTCAGCCAGCGCGCGGTGTCCTTGCCCGCCAACCAAGCCACCCCGCCGAAAATTCCAAACAGCTCCCAGGCGGAAAATGGATCGGGCGCTATCAGGGAATAGAACCGCCCGCCGGACCCTATTTCCCCAACGCCGTGAAACCAATTTCGCAGGCTGGCCAGACTTCCAATGACACACCCTATGGTTACCATCAGGATGAGTTTGCGACGGAAAACCGGGTCTCTCAGCCCGGATACCAGGAACGCAACGAACATGGGCGCCAGCGCCTGGGCAACATAACTGTCCAAACCGACAAAAATCTGCTCCGCCCAAATCAGGCCCGCCACGCTCCATAAACAAAACGCAAGGCCGGGGAGCGAGAACTGCCATTTCCAACGGCATATATCACGCTTCAATACAATCAACACCGCCGCGCCCAGCATGAGCGCGAAGCCTGTGCCAAAGGCTTTGGTAATTGGCGTCGTCAGGGCATAACAATACAACGGCGCGTAAGGGTCCCGGAAAAAGCCGTACACGACAACCATTCCACAAATCGCAAAAAGAATCAGCGTGCGAACCGGCGAATTCCCCCCCCCTGCCGCGAGTTTCTGACTGACCGCCATCAATACCAAACCCATCGCCAGCACCGCGATTGGCAGCGCCGGTCCCTCGGAGGCGGAACGATCCCCCGGCCAGGTGCCGGTGCGGACCGCCTCTCCGTGACGCTTCGAGCGTGGAATGGGCTGCAAATTGGAAGTCATAGATTCTGAATCCGAGTCCACCATGTCCACATCAGTAGGATGCGCCCATCGGCCGGGTGCCGCGGGCTATGCGCCTCCATAAGTCCGCCGCCCGATGTTTGCCTTGAAGGAGCAAACCCGGAAAATGGGGACGCAATTCCGGGAGCACCTCCACCTTGGGCGCGTTCGCCAGAGGGGCGGGGCGCTTCCCGTTGGCGCGTTCAAATAGCGACTCGTATTGCGCCGCGAACGTATCCGAACCATATCGCGTCATCGCGGTCTGCCGGGCTGCCTGCGATACGGGGCCAAACTCCGCCGGCTGGGCGACAAAGTCCCGCAGGATCGAGACGTACTCCTCCGGCTTGTTCCGGTCACACAAAAAGCCGTCCACTTTGTCGTTGATGATCATGTCAGTCGCCCCCGGAAGACGGCTGGCCAGGACCACCAACCCGTGAGCCATCGCTTCAAGAACCACATGCGGCGTTCCTTCATAATGAGAGGTCATGACCAGGAAATCGTGTTCGTCCAGCAAACGGGCCACCTGGCGTTGAGGCTGGACCCCCAGAAATTGAATCTGGCCGCCAAACGCGCAAGCCGCAGCTTGGGAGCGAAGCGAGTTCAGTTCCGCGCCGCCGCCCACAATGGACATCGAAAAGGGCGTCGCTGCCTCATGGAGGCGCGTCAGCACCCGCATTAAACCGGCGAGGTTTTTTTGAGGCTCAAGCCGGCCGACGTAGATGAGGCGCAACGGAGTCCGGGCCTCCGCCTGCTTTCGGCCGGCGGCGGGAGGCTCTATCCCGACGGGTATCGTGGCCATGGGAACGCCGTCGCGGTTTTCACGCTCCACATAAGCGCCGATATTGTTCGAGACACTGACCACCCAATCCAGCCAGGCGCCATTTGCAAGGCCGAGCGCCACTTCATACTCAGTCACATTATGCACAACCGACACCCGGCGCAACTGAGGCGGCAGGAAGGGCATCGCCGCCTGGACAGGCGGCACCATATTGTTGATTATCACGTCAGGACTCAAAGCGGCAATCCTTTGCACCAGACGCCGGATATAGCGGGATCGGCTTTCCAGACCGCGTCTGAGGACGCAGACGTAATCCAAACTCTCGGCGAAATCGCCATAAAGCTCCCCAAAAGGCTCAGGCACAATGGCGCCCACCCGGCAGCCCCGGCGGCGCAAGGCCCGGCCAAAGTTCAGAGTATGCGTGCTGTGCCCGCCAATCCGGAAATCGGAGCAGGCGATAAGAACATGCGCCGGGCCGGGCGATGACTGGGGTTGGGAATGACTCATTTCGCTTTTGCTTCTACTCGGCCGCCACGGGAGGGCTGCCCGGCTGGAGTTTCTCTCGCCGGAAGGGACCGGATAATACGCGCGGGAACACCCCCCGCCAGACATCGCGGCGGAACGTCTTTGGTAACGACCGCGCCGGCGGCAATCACGGCTCCGTCACCGATCGAGACGCCCTTCAGAATCACCGCGTTACATCCGATCCAGCAATCGCGACCAATGCGGATGGGACTCGTCACATACCCTTGATCCACAATAGGGATGTTAGGATCATCAAAACGGTGATCGTGATCACGAATGCTCACGCGCTCGGCTATGCGGCAGCAGGCGCCAATCGTGATGGCTTCCAATGCAACGATCATCACGTCCCGATTCACGTACACCCAGGGGCCGATCTCAATTCGCCCTTCGCTGTGCAAGCACACCCGATCTTCGAAATGTGCCGCGCGGCCAACCTCGATGACGCCCGTTCCACACGCTTGGATTGAACAGCCCCGCCCCAGTCGCAGCCCGTGCGGGTCGATCCGAACGCGGCCCTTTCGGGAAACCAGCAATCTGCGGATTTCAGAAATCAGCCTGGCAAGCTTGAAGGATAGGACGCTCCGGGAAGTCATGACAAAACAACTCTGCGATCAAGCGGCAGCGGTCAAAGCGACGGGGCGGCGGGCGGGAGCGCGGGACTCCCGGGCGATGCGCGCGTAAAACAAATAGGCGATGCTCCACATTAAGGACATGCCCAGCGTGTAACACGCCACCGCGAATATGGGACCCATCCCCAAACGGGACGGCAGCCATATCGTGCCAAACACAATCACGGTTCGCACGGCGCCGAGGCCAAACTGGAGGCCCTGCCGTTGCAGAAGCACCGATATATCGGCAATCGGCGAGACCAGCAATTGGACCGCGGCGAGGACCGAAAGAATGGCCGCCAGAACCCCGGCGGTGTGCCAGCGCGCGCCAAACACCACGGGAAAGACCCAAGGGCAGGACAGTCCGATCAAGAGGACCGCCATTGAGAAGGGCGCCATTTTGCGGGTAACCTTTTTGATGAAGTTCGGCAGTTCGCCTGGCCGTTCACGGATCATCTCGGCAGCCTCGCCAATAAACACCTGCCCAACGGCAGTCCCAACCAAGGTGCCCGGCAGCGAAACAATCCGCTGCGCCAAACTGAAATGGCCGACAACCGCCTGCGTGTAACACACCGAAAACAACATGGGCGCGATCAGAGTTCCCGCCGCGTTCAGAAAAGTGGCGCCGGTCGTCAGGAACGCGAATCGCCGATAAATTCGCAACGCATCCCAGACCCGTCTTGCAAATGCGGCTACTCCCACCCGGTGGCCTTTATGGAACGTGCCCCGCGCCAAACGACCGACACCCATGGTCATAAAACAAACAGAGCCGATGAGCAGCCCCAATGGACCCTTCCAAACGCACCCCAGACCAATGGTCACTATAGAACCCACCACCGCTTGCCGCAGTTTCGTTCCGGTCAACGTGAAGTATTCCTTGCGGCGCAAAGCCCAGACCGAAAAACACTGATAAAGGCTTCCCCCCAGAATGGCTGGGGGCAGCATCCACCAATACTTGAATAGATCGGGAGACCCCAGCGCCGCGAATGCCCACTTTCCAAACAGCAACATCACGACGACAGAGAGCAGGCTCGCCCCGCAGGCAAGCCCCAGACATGCCCACAGAACCGACCGGGCATCTTCTTCCTTCGCGGGCAGCATCAGGGCCATCTCGTATCGCCACGTCGCGGGGAGAAGCAGGACACCCAACACCGAACTAAACACCGCCGCCATGCCATAATCGGCTGGCCCGTAGAGGCGCGTTGTAATCGGAGCGGTCAGGAGTGACACGCCCTGCGCGAAGGCCGTCCCGCCAGCCATCGCCGCAACAGACCGCGTCAGCCGGCTGGAGCGCCACTTGGCCACGGGATGCCGCAGCATGGGCGCTGCCAGAATAGCATTCACGATGCCCTTAAACATTTGGTTGATACCGAACTACGATGATCTATTGCCCGGAGGTAACACGAAGGCCTGTCGGCGCCGGAGGCGGCATCACGCCGGTCACGCCGCGAAAAAGCGGCGTCAAAATCAGCGGGGAGATGCCCATTCCAGAGGCCGGGGAGCCACTTTGAAACGCAATTATCGAGCTTAGCTCGTTGGTGAACATCGGATTGGCAACAGTCGCCCCCGCCGGCACATTCTTGGTCAGATTCGATGTGGACCAGAACAGGTTGGCGGCCCAGGAACTCCAAAGGGTCGGGTTGTCAACGATGTTGCTGCCGCAGGCGTAATAAACATTCTGCCCAACCAGGTTCGGCGGCGTTGTGTCGCTGCTGGAGTACATCCTCACCCACCCGGCATATCCGGTGGAATCGGGCGTGTTCGTATTCACGAACACGTTGTTCAGCACCGCGTTGCTGTGCGCTATGTTGCAGAAGAATGGAGTGGG
>PLGF01000093.1 GCA_003138485.1 Verrucomicrobiales bacterium
GGTTAAAAAATTACGGTAAATTACGGTAAATTACGGTAGTTTTGCTGCGGCGCAAGCGATCTGGCGGGCGCGGCCCCCCCGCCCACAAGAATCGCACGGGCACAAAATGAGGGAGGGAACAGGGCGGCGATAACGATAAAGAACGGTTCGGTGGTTGTCGAAAAATGGCGCCTGGCCCGGATATTTCATGGCTTGGCAGATGGCGACGCTCCTGCGGAGCCTTTCCACCGACGAGACCCCGGCTCCGCGGGAGCGTCGCCCTACCGTGCGGCGTGGCGGACCTTTAAGGCGAGTGTGAAATATGCGGGTTAATGATTCAGGCGCCTGCGCTCCGGTTCTTATTGGGGCGTGCTGACGCGATAGAACCGGGCCGGCGACGACGACGAATCGATCACTTGAACCACGTTCGTGGCAGCCACGAGGTTGGTGAGCACGTTCCAGTGCGCGAGATCGGATGAAGTTTCCACCGAAAGAAACGAACTATAGGACGGATTGGCGATCGTGAATTGGCCTGCTTGCGCGCTGCTCAACGTCATCGTGACCGGCGTGGCCAGCGGATTCCAAATCCGGCCCAAGGTTCCATCTTCGCGGCCAAAAACCAGGAATGTGCCGTTGGGCGAAAATCCCAGGGTGCTGATTCCCACGGTTTCGCTGGAACGGCTCCAAATCGGCTGCCAGTTCGAAGTTTGCCAAATCTGGATGGTGTCGGAGCCGCCCGCGGCCAGCAACGTGCCGTCCGGGGAGAAGGCGACCGCCCGCGCACCCGAGGCGAGACTGTTCAGCGAGCACAACGGTGTCACACTGCCGTTGGTCCAGATCTTGATCAGACCGTCGGTCTGCCCGGCCGAGGCAAGCAACGTGCCGGTCGGGTTGAACGAAATGGACACAACGGTGCAAGTGTGGCCCGCGTAGGTGACCGGACAACTGCCGTTGCTCATATCCCACAGTTTAATGGTGCCGCTGCTAAACATCCCGCCGGAGGCCAGGAATTGTCCGTTCGGCGAAAAAGCCACCACTGCCGTGCCGTCGCTGTGGCCGGCCAAGGTGTAAAGCAGGTTGCTATTCGACCTGTTCCAAATCTGGATCACTTGGTCCGTTCTATCTCCCGCGGCGGCAATGAGGCTGGTGTCCGGCGATACGGCCAGCGCAGTCACGCCATTTGCAAACAGTCCGGCAATGGACTGGAGCTGGCCGCCATTTGAACAGTCCCAGATGCAAATGCTGTTGTCCAGACAGCCGCCGCCTGAAACCAGGAAAGTTGCATCCGGCGAGAAGGCCAGCGCGCTCACCTGATTGGTATGGGCCGTTATGACGCAAGCCGAAGCTCCCGATTGGGCCGCAAACAACCGCACGGCACCGTCCGCGTCGGCGCAGGCAACCAGGGAACCGTCCGGTGCGACGCAGGACCGGGTGACCATTGCCGTCTGGCTGACAAGATTGGTCACCAGCACTCCATTGGTAGTCTGCCAAACCCTGACTTGGTCGTCGTCGCCTCCAGAGACCAGCAGGGTGCTGTCAGCGCTGCAGGCCAGCGACCACACCGGGCCGGAATGAGCGAGCCAGCTTTGCGAGGCGCTCCAACCTGCCGCGGCCGTCCGGAACTGGATGGCGCCGCTTTGATCTCCAGAGAACAGGTTCTGGCCGTTGGGGGCAAATGCCAGGGATGTGATCCCCGGCCCGGTGTTGGTCAGAGATCGCTGCAAGGCCCAGTTCGCGGTGGACCAGAAGCACATGGTCTGGTCCAGGCAGCCGGATACCAGGTTGGCGCCATTGGGTGAAAAAGCCAGGGCGGTCACAGAATTGGAGACCGAGCAGAGATTATTGGAACCCTGGAGGAGGGTGGCAAGCGTGGACCAAGTACTGCCGTTAAGCACAAAGATAGTCTTGATCAGATTCGTATCCTCACCCGCGACCGCCAGCTTGGAGCCATCCGGAGAATAGGCCACGCTGCGCACCACTCCGTTATTTAAAATGGAGCCTTCGCCGCCGTTGTTGAGAACTTCGCCGCTTGAAACGCTGAGAATTCGGGTGATCCAATCACCGCAACCGAAGGCGATTTGCTGGCCGTTGGGAGAGAAGGCCATGCAGGTGACTTTGCCGTAACAGTTGGTGTAGCTGCGAACCAAAGCTCCATTGGCGGTATTCCACAGCCGGATTGTGCCGTCGTAATAGCCGGCGGCGATGATATTGGTGCCGGCAGGCCCGAACGCCAGCGCGGTGACTTGTAGAAGTCCGCCGGCGGCCAGAGTGCGGGACAGCGAGCTGTCGCTGGTTCGCCATAGCTTGACCGTGGCATCATCGCTGCCCGAGGCAATCCACGCGCCATCGGGCGAAGTCGCCACGGCTGTGACAATGCCGCCCTGTCCGGCTTCCTCCCAGGTTCCGACGCCCACGGTTGCCACGCGGCTGATGACCTGCCCGGCCGCGTCGGTGATCACCACCACGTAATCGGCCTGGTTCCACTCGCCGGCGCCGCTGATGGTCAGAGTCGAGTTGGTGGAACCGGAGATGTTCCCGCCGTCAGTGAGGTTCGTGTAAACGCCGCTGCCTATCGCCCCGGCTTCCCATTGGTAATGCAGCGTTTCACTGGCGCTGGCGCCGGCCGAGAGTTGCGCCGTTTCGCCGACACCGACATCCAAAGAGACGGGCTGAGTCAGAATCTCCGGCGCCAGGTTGAGGGACAACGTCACCACGCTGCTTGTGACGACGCCATAGCTGTTGGACACCACCACATCGTATTGGTTCGTATCCGCCGTGGACACATCGCTGATGGTCAAAGCCGGGGTTGACGAACCCGATATGTTCCCCTGGTCAGCGAGGTTTGTCCCGGTTCTTTGCCAGTTGTAATAGAGCGGCGTGTTGCCGGCAGCCGTGACCGTGAACGTGGCGCTCAAGCCCGGATACACCGCCTCGGAGACCGGCTGTATCGAGATGGTCGCCGGTGCCTCCGCCAGAATCAGCCCCAGGTCGAAGGTCATGTCATAGACACTGCTGGTGCCGAAATTCATGGCTCCCCCGGCGGCGGGAAGGGTCGCGATCCGACCGCCCGGATAAGGATTCTGGTTGGTGACACTGATTCTCTCCCAGGCGGGCCCGGGATCGCCCGTTCTGGCGTGGGCGAAGGCGTAAAACGAGTTCGGATTCAATGCAAGCCCCAGATTAGTCCATTGCAGCCAGTCGTTCTGTGTGAATGCGGCGGTGGCGGTGTAGGTCGCAATCAGGGTGGCATTGCCGGCGCTCACGTTGGTCACTGTGTAAATGTACAGAGCGTAAGTGGTCGAGCTGCCCGGAGACGTGGAAGTGCTGCCGTTGCCGGATGTCTTGAGCGAGACGGTGCTAAGAATGTAACCGCCCGCTTTGCCGCCAGTGGTGAAGGTCTGCCCTGGAGGGGTCGTTCCGGTGTTGTTGGCGTTGTTGTCGTAGAAATTCAGACCGGCGGGAGCCTCCGTGGCTGAAGCGCCCAATTGGTAAATGTCGTAAGTTCCCGGAGTGGGGTTTGCGGCGCCAATATCGTTCAGGGTTGCCGCCGCTCCCCCGGCGGAGCCAGGCAAGCCGAGAGAGGCCGCCACCGCCAGGAGCAGTCCACTAATCATTGTTGTTTTCATATGGGGAGAATTGGGGTTTGATCCGGTTCAAGCTGGATTTCGCAACGTGTAGCCCGTGACCAACTCCGACACGATGCTGGGGTGGAGTTGGTAGTGGTTCAGACCGGCGTTGCTGCTATTGGCGTGTTGAGTGGCGAGAGCTGCCTGGAGGGTGCTGGGCGCCGGTCCCAAAACGTCAATCAAGCTAAGATCGTATTGACCATAACCAGCCTGGCCACAGTAATTGAGGGCGGCGGGGTACATCGGCCAAGGCCATTGAGCGGTCTTGGCGCTGGTGGTGTAGGCTGTGGGGTCGCCCCCCGCGGCGGTGATGCCCGCGGCGACGTTCATTATTTCGACCGCGACGCGATCCACGGCGAGCCAATCCAGGCCTGCAATCACAGCCTGCTGGTTGACTGCGGTTCCACTTTCCGGCCCGCTCCCCTCCATGCCCTGGTAAGCGTCAATCACCGCCATGTCCGGCCCCAGCAGCGGCGCCAGCATGTAGAGAGTGTCACAGAGGTCCTGGCATCCGTACGTATATTGAGTCGAGCCGCTGGCGGAATTCGTGGCCACCCAATGCATATGTTGCTTCACGTCCGGCCAGCCACTCTGGCCGGGGACATACATGGTCTGATTCTCCAAGGCTGCTCCCATCCCCATGTTCTTGTAGCCCAACGTCGCCACCTGATAATTGTGCGTCTTGGGTCTGCAAGCCGAAATGACGAAGTACCGCCGTGGTTTGAGCAGCATCTTCGCGATGTAAGTAATATCGGTCGGGTCCGTCGCCGTGCGATTGGATCCCCCTGAATCCCAAATGTGCATTGGTTGAGCGCCTTCCTGGCTCAACTCCTTGAAGCGGACAGGGTACTTCTTGCGCAGAGCCAGGTAACCGTCAAGAGAAAATGCCGTCATCGTCAGACCGCCACAGCAATTCTCGGCGACAGTCACGTCGGTTTTCCCGATCGACTTCAAGAACTCCAAAATCCCCTCGATGCACTGCACCGGCGTGTCCGCCAGGGGTATGGCGCCGTCGCTGACGCAGTTGGGTTTGATCAGAACAGGCCGGTTGCCGATGGCGGCGGCAATCTGCCTCTTCAATGGCTGGAGCGCCTGGAAGACGATGTCAACGTGGTCGCTGCCGGTGGTCAGTGACACCTGGCTGGTTGTCTGGAGCGGGGCCGCAACGATCGGCACTCCGGCCATCGCCCGGTTAACAAATGGCAGATGATCCAGCGCCAAGGCCGCTCCGCCCGCCAATGCTGATGTTTTTAGAAAATGCCGACGATTGAAGCAGTGTTTCATATTCTAATCCGTCCTCCGTTTACGTGTCAGATACTCCTATGGGTCGCGGGCAGTCTGCGCGTTTTTCCCGCACGCGTCAAGGGAAAAGTTCAGCGTCCGGCGCAGTCGATTTCAGATGGGCGCCTGCATAACACCTACACGAAACTGGAATCGCGCCATATTCTGCCCATGGCCAGTTTTGGCCGCGGCAAAAATGAAGAATGAATTGGAAGCCAAAGGAGAAAGCGGGAATCCGCTTTTTTCACTTCAGTGACTTCTGACTTCCCCCCGGCTCCGATGCCTGATCGTTACCACTTTTCATTTTCCTGTTGTCCAAGCCTATACCTCGATACATTGCATCCCATTCAGAATAACATGAACACGCGCGATTGCCTTAGAATTCGATTCCGAGCTGGCTGAGCAGGGCGGAAAGGTCGGCGCCGGAAGCGGGGATGCAGGACGCGATGCGAACGGCCCGCTGGCGCACCCATTCCGAGGCCTTGTCCGCCGCGGGGGGGACCGCCTTGAAGCCCAGCAATCGCTGCCACTCGCACCAATGTGTGCGATCATAAGCCCGCAGCAAGTCTTCGGGGGCGTTCTTGCGCAGGATTTGCGTGAGCGACTCCACCAAGTCCACCGCCTCTCGGAACCCGATGTTCATGCTCTGCATGCCGACCGGCCCGGTCTGGTGGGCGGCGTCGCCCACCAGCCAGCAGCGGTTGCGTCCGAATTGGCGGGCCAGCCGCGGTTCAAATTGCACGTTGGTGGTCCAGATGACTTCCCGGATCGGGTTGTCAAACCAAGGCGCCCGCTCCTTCAAGAACTGTCGCAGGCGGTGCAGGCTGTCACGCTCGCCAGGCGGCTCAATCACGGCCATCCGCTCCCGGTCTTTGGACGGAAAATCCTTCGCCTCGTCGTCTGGATTGACTTGGAAACCCCAACGGCAGCGGGTGTCGGACATCGGCCACAGGGCGCTGGATGCCGCGGGGTCCAAGACAACCTTGGTTTCGTGGCCGCAGTCGCTGCCTGCCTCCATCTCGTAAACCGCAAAATGTTGCGGAGCGCCCGTCCGCTCGAAACGGATGCCCAGCCGCCGCCGGACGACCGAATTGGAGCCGTCGGCGCCGATGACAAAATCGGCCTGGGTTTCCAAAGTTCGTTCGACGCCCTGTTCAAAATCGGGGACGCTGTAGCCTTTGCCGGTTGTGGCCAGGCGCTCAATGATCGCGGTGGCGCCGAGGTCCTTCATATCGACATTGGCCAGCCGGTGGCCCCAATGGATTTTGACGCCCGCCTCGCGGAGTTTTCGTTCCAACAAGGTTTCCAGGGCGCTTTGGTCCAGGACCAGCGCGAAGGGGTAGTCAACAGGCAATTGGGCAAGGTTGACTTCGGCGCGGCGCGCGTTGCCTTCATAGAAACCCACGGAGGCGATGCGGTGGCCCGATTCGACGGCCTGGGCGGCGATGCCGGCGTCCGAAAGCAGTTTGATGGAACGGGGATGCAGCGCACAGGAATAGCTGTGTCCGGCCGTGCGGGATTCCTGGTCCATGATGCGGGTTCTAATTCCATTTTGCGTCAGCAGAAGCGCGGTCAACATTCCGACCGGGCCGGCCCCGACAACCAAGACTTCAGTTTGGTCCAACTTTGACATAGAATTTTATCTAATGAAAAGATAATCCCGCGCCGGGCCGGCGTCCAGCCAGTTCTGGCCGGAGTTTGGTTTATTAACGCCTCGTTATTGCATTTTTTCCTGGCGCGTCAGTTCCAGTTTCAGGGCGATGAGTGAAAGGCGGATGTCCATGATGAACGTGACCAGCGACACGACCAGCGACAGCATGCAGGCGATGAAAAACACACTGATGAGCGCGGCCAACCCCCACTTCAACAACGCAGTCAAGAATAACGTTACGATCAGCAGCGCCGCGAACAGCGCGCTCAGGGCGCCCATGACAATGGAAAACTGAATCAGGCGCGCGCGCCGGTAGATGACCTCGACCTGGTTGGCCAGTTGAGGGCGGTCGGACGCGGGCGTCTGGCGCATTTGGCCGTGAATTTGACGGGTGCGGTCCACCGCGCGGCCAAAACGGTTGGTCAGGGAGAGCAGGAGCAGTCCGACGCCGGAGATCAGGATGACGGGCGCGATGGCCACTTGCAACACGGGAATCAGTTCGGTGAGCGGGGTGGATGGCATAATCAAGACCGTGGATAGGACGGGAAGCGCCGGCGCACAACTTGCCGTAGATTCGCTGCCATCGCCCTGGAACCCCTCTTTGGCGGCAAACCGGGCATCCGGGATCGACCCGTGTCGCCCCGGCCTTTCGGGCCGAACTTCTCTAGCAAGACGGAGGAAAGCGCAGAATCCGTTTCATCACCGTGGTTTCGGTGTTGCAACGGAGGCCCATTTTCTCAAACGTGCAATCCCGCAAATCCGATACTGTATCCGCGGGATACTTGCGTGCCTTCGCACCATCCCCTGGCCGTTCAGCCGGTTTAGGCTTCGACTCCACTGGGATAACACTTTGCATCAAATGCAGGATGCCTCATCCCCCGCAGGCTGGCTATGCAAAAATTGGCAAAGGTCAGCCTTAAATTGCGCGACCGCCTGGTATCCCCCTGGCGCGGAGCGTCCTTTGGCGCGTGGCTTGTGAGTCCTTTCCGGCAATTCCGCCGGGGTTGGGCGGAACGGCCTCCCTTTTGCCGGGACAAGGCGGGAGCGCCGCGGACATTAACGGGCGCGTCCTGGAAACGATATTTATCAAATAAAGTGATAAAATGCAATTTTTTAGTTGCAAACGCGCCTCCTTCGATGTTGACTCCCGGCGTGAGCGACAGAAAGACAGCGGGCGCCAGCCGCCAGAACGGGGACGACAGGCCAAACACAAGACCCCGCATGGAAACCAAGCGCCCCGGAAACATGAAACCGCCGATTGACGAAGGACTGGACCGGCTCCTCAAAACCCACATCAAAGGACAATGCCTGACCTATGAAGCCATCGCCGCCGAATGCAAATGCCGCTGGTCAGCGATACAGACCATCGAAACCCGCGCCCTGAGGAAACTCCGCGCCAAACTCCGCAACCAACGATGACCCCCGGCGCTTCACCAAGTCATTTGGCGAAGAACTCGTCCAGCGAAAGCGAAAACTCCGGCAAGGCCGCGCTGGTTATCCGCGGTTGATTCGATTCAGGCTTCAGGCTTTATTTCGCGCGCGGCGAGCAGTTGGGGGAGCAATTGGCCGTTCTTGGGCACGAGCGTGATTTCACTCTTGCCTTCGATGATGTGTTCGGTCTCCAGAATCTCGAACATCGCCGCCGCAATCTCGGGGTCCCTCGAAATGTTTTCCAGCACCGCGCCGACAATTTGAGGGCGTACGGCTGCCGCCTTGGCGAACTCGATGGCCGCATGCCGCTCCGCCGTGCTGGTAATGATGCTGACTTGGTTGGCTCCGTCCTGCTTGATCGCCGATGTCACCTGCCGGAGGCGGTTGACGACCTTCTCTTCGATCCCTTTGATCATGGCCGAGTCGCGGAAGTGGACTTTGCGAATATAGACCGAGCCGAGTTGGTATCCCCATTCGCGCGAGGTGACCGAAACCTCCGCCCGCACCGTCTGGCTCATGGCGTGCCGATTTTCGAGCATGTCGGCCAGCTTCATGTTGCTCAGGCAGCGGACGGTGGAGTTGCTGACACTGGCCGAAAGGGACCCGCGCGGGTCGGCGTTCTTGAAGAGGTAGGCAACCGGGTCGCTGATATGCATCTCGTACCAGATGCTGATGCCCATGGGCGCGCCTTCCTCGGAATTGACCTGAGTGCTGCGGATGTATTCCTGGTCCAGCCGCAGATCAATTTCCTTGCACGATGCAAAGGGCGCTTTCCAGCCCATTCTGGCCCAAAGAAAATGCAATCCTGGCTCATCCAGGACAGCCACGACCTTTCCGAATAACATGTACACCTTGCACCGTCGCTCCTGAACGACCGTGTAGAAACCCAGCATCCGGGCCAGCCCCAGCAGGACCGGCTCAATCACGAACATGGCCGCGAACATCACCATCGCGGCGGCGAAGAATTTAGTGACCGCGGACATCATCGTTACGGCAGCGAACAACTCACCCACGCGGCACCTCCAATATCACCCGTTGCGCCTGAGTGAACAATTTGAGGCGCACGTTGCGAAGATACGCGCCCAGAACTCCGGGGCCGCTCTTTTTCAACTCCCCCAATTGCGCCGCGACCGCCGCCAGCGGTTCCGCCTCGGCCTGCGCCTTGAGCGTTTCGATCTCCACCGCCCGGTGTGATTGCACCAATTTCTGGTCCGCCCCGGCTTGCGCCAGGCTGATGTCCGAGGAAACCTGATTGTAAGCCGTATTGATGGCCGCCAGCGCCGATTCCACCTCCGCCGGCGGGTCGATCCCGGTGATGAGCGATGCGTCCAGCGCGATGCCGTAGCGTGCCGCCGATGAGGCGCACTCGCGATCCATGTGCTCGTTGATGTCGGGCAGATTCTTGCGCAGGTCGTTTATGGAAATGCCGATCACCGGCGGAGCGCCGGGCGCCGCAGCAGCCGCAGCGGAGGGCGCCTCGAAATTGGCGATGCGTTCGCGCAACACCGAAATAAAATAGCCCATGACGTGGACAATGGGCCGCTTCACTCCGAACAAGTAAGCGTAGAGGTTCTGCTCCGCCACCCTGAACCGGATCTGGCCCTTGAGACCGGTATTGAGCTGGTCCTTGGTGACCGCCTCCAGGGCCGTGCCCTGGTTATTGGCGTTGGGGTCCTCCGGGTCGTATGCCATGTTCATGGTCTGCGTGGCGATCGACGCCTTATGGACTTGTTCCCAAGGCCATTTGAAGTAAGGCCCGCCGGGCGGGATCACGCGCACTTGCGGACAGGAGTATCGTTCCCGTTCCTCCCCCAGCAGGCTGGCTGATATGGGGCTTTGCGCGGTCGTGGCCGTGCCAACCCGTTCCGCGCGGCCAAAGCTGGTTTTCACCGCCCGCTCATTTTGGTTGACCGTAAAAATTCCCCCCGCCAGGTAGCGCGCCAGAAACCACCCCGCAAACCCAAACAAGCAGCCGATGAGAATCTCCATAGGCTTTCAACCAATCACCCTTGCATCAACCCTCCGAAGGCCCGCCGGTTTGCCCAAAGCACAAAGAGCGCCAGCACGGCGGTCACCAGTGCCAGCGGAAGCCCAGACGGTTCAAGAAAAATGTGAAACAGCAGAATGTTCACGATCACCGGGCCTAAGAGTGTGAGTCCCAGCGGCACAAACCGCCCGAGCAGGCAGAGCGCGCCGCCGGCAATTTGCAGGACCGCCACGGCGTAAAAGTAGTGGCTCACGAAGAGCGCCTTCGTAAAATCGCCCGCCGGGCCTGGTGGCGGGGGCGGCATGGGAATGAAATGTAGAAACGCGTTCAGGCCGAATACCACAAAAACAAGTCCCAGCAGCGTCCGGGCGATGATGACGAGGACTTTCATTAGCGCCAGGTGAGGGCTTTAGCCGGCCGGCTATTTCGCCTCGGCTGCGGCTGGCGCAACGGTTGGTCCCGCGGTTGGCGCAACGGATGCCATAGTTGGGGCGGCGTTTGGCGCAGCGGATGGCGTGGTTCGGCCTTCCCGCTCCTTGACCAGCGTGGCGCCCTTGCCGATGCGCTGGCGCAGGTAGGTCAGTTTGGCCCGGCGCACGGAGCCTTTGCGTTCAATCTCCACTTTGTCGATGCGCGGCGAATGCAAAGGGAAGATGCGCTCGACTCCTTCGCCGTAGCTGATGCGCCGCACCGTGAAGGTGGAATTCAGCCCGTGCCCCCGGCGGCCAATGACGACGCCGGAAAAAATCTGGATGCGTTCCTTGTCGCCTTCGATGACTTTGGTGTGGACCCGCACGGTGTCGCCAACCCCGAAATCCGAGACGCCTTTGCGATACTGCTCCGATTCAATTTTGTCTAATAATGCCTGGTTCATAAATTCTCTTTCATTGCTCAGTCTGCTTCTTGCGCCACAAGTCCGGCCGTCGCGTCTGCGTCCGCAAATCCGCCTGTTCCCGGCGCCATTTCTCGATCTCCGCATGGTTGCCGGATAAGAGCACCGCCGGCACCTTCAGCCCCCGAAACTCCGCCGGCCGCGTAAACTGCGGGTACTCCAGCAACCCCTGGCTGAAAGACTCGTCCACCGAACTCTGGTCGTCCCCCAGCGCGCCCGGCAGCAGGCGCGTCACCGCGTCGATCAGCACCATCGCCGCCAGCGACCCGTTGGTCAGGACGTAATCGCCGATGGATAACTCGTCATCGGCCACTTCCTGGCGGACCCGTTCATCGACGCCTTCATAAGCGCCGCAAATCAAAAGCAGATTCTCCTGCCGCGCCAGTTCCCGCGCCGCGCTTTGGTCAAATGACCGCCCGACCGGCGACATCAATATCACCCTGGTTCCCTCCTCCGCCAAAGCTTCGACGGCTTCAAAGATCGGCTCCGGCTTCAACACCATGCCCGGACCGCCGCCAAAGGGCCTGTCATCGACCGTCTTGTAGTTGTCGTGGGTGTAATCGCGCAGATTATGCACCCGCAAATCCAACAGCCCCTTCTTTCGGGCGCGCTGGACAATGCTCACGTCGATCGGTCCCGTGAACATCTCCGGGAACAAAGTGAGCAAATCAATTCTCAAGCTTTTGCCGCCGGTGTGTCCTCGACGATTTCAAGCGTGCAGCGCAATGCCTTCTTCGCGCTGCCCGCCACCAGCAGAGAGCGGATGGCGTTGATCGTCATCCCCTGCCGTCCAATGATCTTTCCCACGTCGTCAGGATGCAGCCGCAATTCATAGATCGTCACCGCGTCCCTGGCCACCGGCGTCACGGTGACGGACTCAGGATGCTGCACCAGCCCTTTGACCAGATATTCGAGAAAGGCCTGCATCTGCCCTCCATTCTAGGCCGCCGGGGCGGCCTTGCTTTGTTTCTTGATAAAACTGGCAACTGTCTCGCTGGGTTGCGCCCCCTGGCTGACCCAATACTTGGCCCGCTCCAGGTTCAGGGTGCAATTGTCGCCCTGCTTGAGGGGACGGTAGCTGCCGATTTGCTCGATGAATTTGCCATCCCGCGGACTGCGCGCGTCGGCCACAACAATGCGATAATAAGGAGCGTTCTTGGCTCCCACGCGTTTTAATCGAATTCTAACTGACATAGTTCAAGCCTGTTGTGGCGGCGGCGAGCCACGTATTCAACCGCCCGCCGCTCCCGCGGCGTCCAAAAAGGTTGGGCAGCATATTCTCCCCCTCCCGCCTTTGCAAGCACCCTTTTGCAACAATTTTGGCGCCGCCGAATCGCCGTCCATTCCCGGCGCCTGCTCAATCTTCCGCAAAGAGATATTCCAGGTCTGTCTCCGACAAATTGCGCGCGAAACCCTCTTCGCCCAGCACGTCGGCGATGGTCTGGGCTTTGCGCTGCTGCAATTCCCAAATCTTCTCCTCGACCGTCCCAGGAGCAATCAGCCGGTAGGCGTTGACCGTCAACGTCTGACCAATCCGGTGCGAACGGTCAATGGCCTGCGCCTCAACGGCCGGGTTCCACCACGGATCGTACAAGACCACGTTGCTCGCCGTCGTCAGGTTCAGTCCCGTCCCCGCGGCGCGCAGGCTGAGCAGAAAAACCGCGCCGTTGGGATCGTCCTGGAAAGCCTGCATCACGGCCTGGCGGTCTTTGGTTTTGCCTGTCAGGAGATGCGTGCGAATCTGGCGGGCGGCGCATTCCTTTTCCAGGAGCTTGAGCATCCGCACAAACTGGCTGAAGAGGAGCACTTTTTGGTTCCCGGCCAGCAAGGGCTCCAGCAATTCAAAGAGCGTCTCCGTTTTGCCGGACGCGGCGTCATTGCCGACCAGGGACGGATGACAGCAAACCTGCCTCAGGCGCGTCAAGGCGGCCAGGACATGGATGGTGCTGGCCCGGACGCCGCGTTGGGCGACCGTGTTCATCACCTGTTCACGGCTGCGCCGCAGTTCCGCGATGTAAAGCTTGCGTTGCGCCTCGCCCAGTTCGCAATCGCGCCGCAACTCGATTCGATCTGGCAAATCGCGCGCCACGTCCCGCTTCAGCCGGCGCAACAGGAGAGGGCGCATTTTCGCCGCCAGACGCCGGCAGGCGATGCGCTGCTCGTCGGCCGCGTTTTCCCCGCGCGGCTCATACTTCTCGCGGAACCTGGCCTGGGTGCCCAGGTAGCCGGGCTGGATGAAATCCACGATGCTCCAGAGGTCCAGCAGGCGGTTTTCCAACGGCGTTCCCGTCAGCGCCAGGCGCTGGCTGGCCTGCAACTGTTTGACTGACACCGTGATTTGCGCGTCGGGATTCTTGATGAACTGCGCCTCGTCCAGGATGACAACGCGGAAGGTAAAACGCTGAAGCGCTTCCAGGTCGCGGCGCAACAAGGCGTAATTGGTCACGATCAAGTCGTGTTCGGGAATCTGCTTGCGTAAATTGTGGCGCGCCGCGCCGCTCTCCAGCACGAGCACCTTGAGGGCCGGCGTGAACCGGTTGGCTTCCCGCAGCCAATTGTGGAGCACGGAGGCCGGGCAGATCACCAGGGCGGGCTTGCTCTGCCGCTCGCTGGCCTTCAACCAGGCCACCCACAGCAACGTCTGCAACGTCTTCCCCAATCCCATGTCGTCGGCCAGAATTCCCCCCAATTTGTGCCGCGTCAAATGGCACAGAAAACTGAAACCTTCCCGCTGATACGGCCGCAATTCCCCCTGCACGCCTTCGGGCAGCGGCGTGACTGGAATCCCGCGGAATTCGCCCAGGCGCCGGCGCAAAGCCTCTCCCTCCGGCGTGTCCCCGAACCGCTTCAACCCCTCCTCGTCGAGGTGCGCCGCGTGTTCCAAGCCCAGCCGTTGCGGCACGGGCATCAGGCCGTCCACCCCCAAATCGGCGAACATTTCATGAGCCTCTTGCACCGCCGCCGCGTCCAGTTGCATCCAGCCCGCGTCCGGCAATTTGACGAACCGCCCCGTCGCCGTGGCCAGCCTCTGCAAATCCGCCGGCGTCAGCTTGATCCCCTCGGCTTCCCATTGGGCCGATACTGAAAACCAGTCGATGCCGCTCCCTTGGACGACCAGGCGCGGACGCAGCGGACGCGGCGCAATGAACAACCGGTGAAAGGCCGGGTTGCCAAGGTATTCGGCCTCCTGCGGGCGCTCCGGCCAGGCCGCCGCCAATCGCGCCGGAAAATTATCGTTCGCATCGCCCACCCAGGTGCCTGGTTCAGCCGCAAACCAGTCCAGTTGGCGCAACCATTGCGTCGCGCGTTCCAGCCGCGGGTCATCCAGGAGCGACGGCCTTCCGGTCATATCGACCCGCGGATCGTCGCACTCCCATTCCTGCCCGTTCCAATGCCACTGGCCGCCCTCTCCCTCGGCCTGCGCCAGCAACCGCAATCGCACAACGTCATCCACCAACTCAAATACAAACCGCGGCCGCGCCGCGTGCAGGACGCACAACTGGCCCCAATCCACCTGCGCCGCGGTCCGCGCCTTGCGCAATTGAGTCAAGAGTCGATGGCTCAATTTGCTCACCGGCAGCATCTGCTTCTTGGCCCACGCATTGAGCAATTCGTCCGGCGGCGTCTCGCGCAACAAATAGAATACATTCCCCACCAGCGCCATCGCCGGACGCCCCCCAAAGAACTTGACCGCGCTCAACGGATGCCCTTCCCCTCCCGGCAGCGTCAACTGATGCGTGAAACACAACTCGTTATGGACCATCTCCAAGTGTGGCATCAACTCCGTCACGCGCCCGTCAAAGACAATCGGCTGGTCGCCCGAGGCCATGCGCAGGCGCCCTTTGCCGCCCCAGCGCACCAGCCAGTCGAACAACTCCATCCCCGTCAAAACCAATGACTCCCACAACCCTTCCGGGTCCGCGTGGCTCTGCGCCAGCCATTGGATGAATTCCCAGTCCTCCTCCGAAAACAGCTCCTGTTCGTGCCCGGCCCGCGCCGCAATATCCGCCACTTCGTTCATCGTTTTGGCCTTCTCCCCCGTCCGCTGGCGCGAGACGTAAAAGGCCACCGACAACCCGTGCCACGCCGAGTCCTCGCCCATCGCCTTGGGTTCGCAGGCGACCCGGATGACGGCGCGGGGCGTCTCCAGGCGCGCCGGCAGGGTGGGAAAGTGCCACTGCTCAAGCTGCCGGACCAGTTGCTGCTCCTTCTCCGCATCCTCGATCTCCGCAAACCGCTTCAGATTCGCGTGCGCCTGCAATTCCGTCGGCAACGGCCGCTTGAACCGCAGAAACAGGATCGCCGTCTCCTCCAGCCGCTTCTTTCCCTGGGTCGATACCAGCCGCGACCACCATTCATGCGACCCGAAGTCCTTGCGCGAAAGTGACAGCTTCTCGAAGTAATCCTCCAGCAACAACCAGGCCCTTTGCGGGTCGCTGCAATCGGCGAAAACGTTCAGCAACTCGGTGCGCTCCGCCACGACCGCCTTGGAGTCGGAAAGCTCACGGCGCAAGTCCGCCTGCGGCCCGTACGCCTTGGCCAGCACCGTGTGATGGGCGTCGTACTTGGTCGTATTGCCCGACGCCGCGACATTGGTTTTGCGCGATATTTTCAATCTATGAGCCTGTGCATGAACCAGCGCTTAATCACGACACAATCCACCGTCCGCCGTCAATAGAAATCCGAAAAAAAGTTGACATCCGCGCGCGATTGTCCTTTCCTGCCAGCCAGTGAATTATTGAAAATTATGCCTCGAACCGCATCTCCATCCTCGTCCGTTGCCGGCGTTGTCCGCGCATCGTTTGGTAAAACCTTGGACGGCGCACCCGTTGACCTTTTCACCTTGCGCAATGCCAACGGTGTCGAAGCTCGCATCACCAACTTCGGCGGCATCCTGGTTTCCTTGACCGCCCCCGACCGCCAGGGCCGGATGGCGGACATCGTTCTCGGTCACGACAGCATCGACGCATACCTGGTTCAAGGCCCTTACTTGGGCGCGTTGATCGGCCGCTACGGCAACCGCATCGCCAAGGCAAAATTCACCCTCAACGGCGTCACCTATTCCCTGGCCGCCAACAACGGGACCAACTCCCTCCACGGCGGCATCAAGGGCTTCGACAAAGTCCTCTGGAACGCCAGTCCCAAACAGGCCCCGATGGGTCCCTCCCTCGAACTGACGTATCTGAGCAAGGATGGCGAGGAAGGCTTTCCAGGCGCGCTGCAAGTCACCGCCCTCTACACGCTCACCGCCGCCAATGAATTGTCCCTGGATTTCACCGCCACCACGGACCGCGACACCGTCGTCAATCTGACCCAGCATTCCTATTTCAACCTCGCCGGCCAGGGCGACATTTTGGGCCACCAGGTTTATATCGACGCGGACCGCATGCTGCCGGTGGACGCCAACCTCATTCCGACAGGCGAACTTCGCCCTGTCGCGGGAACTCCCTTCGATTTCCGCCAGCCCGCCGCCGCCGGCTCGCGCATCGGCCAGAACGACGACCAGTTGAAATTCGGGGGCGGCTACGATCACAACTTTGTTCTCAACCACACAGCCGGCCGCCTCGACTTGGCCGCGCGCGTCACCGATCCCGCATCGGGCCGCGTCCTGGAACTCCTCACCACCGCTCCGGGCGTTCAATTCTACACCGGCAACAACCTCAACGGGATCAAGGGAAAAGGCGGGCGCCTCTATCAACGCCGCGACGCCCTTTGCCTGGAACCCCAGCACTTCCCGGATTCCCCCAACCAGCCCAAATTCCCCAGCGTCGTCCTCAAGCCTGGACAGGTCTATCGCCATACGATTGTCTTCCGGCTCTCCGCCCACTGAACTGAATTTTATCATGCCCTCTCCCACTGGCGCGGGAGAGGGAGAATCGTCGGCCGCCCATTGGAACGCCGAGAGCGGAATGAGCCGGACGGCCACACAAATCGCCAGGTACTTTCCGTAGCCGTTCCTTCTCTTGGGGGAGAAGGCCATGAGGGCGAGCCAGTCACAAAAACAGATTTGTGCCCGGAATGCGCACATCAGCCACCGTTTTTCCCCAATTCAGCAGGAATTGGCGTTGTACAATAGATTTGGGCCGCGCGGGCGGGCTGGGGTGAGTGGGCGATTTTTCAAAGTTTTGCGAGGGATTTGGCTCCGTCTGTCGTGTCTCCATATGAAGAACGGTTTGAAGAACAACCGAAATATTATATGAAAAAAGTCATTTATGTCATCGCCTGCTCCCTGGTATTGGGCTTATCACCAGTTTTTGGCCAACCGCTCGCACCTCGCCCCACGTTTGATCTCAAATTCCCAGGCGGCGGGCCGACGGACTTGGTCAAGGCTATCGAGGCTGCTTCGGGCAAGCCGCTCAACGTTATCATCAGCAAACAAGATGAAGATATCGAACTGCCTCCGCTCAAGATGACCGGGGTAACTGTGGCGCAATTGTTTCAAGCGCTGGAACCCATGAGCGCAAAAAATGTGGCTGTGCGCACGGCATCACCCTTCTTCGGACAGGGGCAACAATACACCCAAGTGATCACAAGTTACGGTTTCAAAACAACCGGCGACCCGACGGAGAATTCGATTTGGTATTTTCATGTCCAAAGACCGACTCTTCCCCCGCTGGATTCATCGGAAAAGCTTTGCCGTTTTTTCTCTCTGGCGCCTTATTTGGAACACGGTTTCACGGTGGACGATATCACGACCGCAATTCAAACGGGCTGGAAAATGGCAAAGGCTTCATCTCCGCCAGAATTGAATTACCACAAGGAAACCAAGCTTTTGATGGCCTTTGGCGACCCGGAAGAATTGAAGACCATTGACACCGTGCTTCAAACGCTGCCCGCGTCGAACGCAACCCGCACCGAACTTGATGCGTTGCGCCAGGGAATCAAAGATTTGCAAGCGACAATCAAAGATTTGCAGGCGAAAGTGAACGCACTCGCTGCTCCTCCAGGCCATTAGAATGCACGGTGACCTGCCGGAGGAAAATTCTGGATAATGAACCTTGCCTGGCAGTTAATGAGCGAACTTTGGACGGAAATCTTCAATTCTCCAGCCCGTGTTCCGTGCCGGCAGATCGAGTCACGCTCGAGCCCTTGCAGGTTGAAGCGCTTACGCGACGGATGGCGGAAGCAGACGAAAAGGCATGGCGGAGTTTCTACGACCAGTATTTTGACCGCTTGTGGCGCTACCTGCTTGTCGCCGCCGAGGGTAACGAAGACCTGGCGCGTGAATCGCTCCAGGCAGCCCTGGTTCGAGTGGCGCGCCACATCAAGGTTCTTCGCGACGGCGATGTCTTTTGGAGCTGGCTCACGGTTTTGGCACGCACTGCCTTCGCGGACGAAAGAAAAAAAAGACAGCGGTATTTTTTCTTTCTGGAACGGTTTAAGCGCCAGGCAGAAGTTGAGGGCGAAGGCGCCACTGACGATCAGGCCGACGAACGCCTGAACACATTGTTGAGGCGTCACGTCGCGTCGCTGCCGCCCAACGAACAAAAGTTGATTGAACTAAAATACATTGAGCGCCGCACCGTTCGCGAGATCGCCGGCGGGTTGCAGATGACGGAAAAAGCGGTGGAATCACAATTGTCGCGCATCCGCCGAAAATTGAAGGACGCGACGCTGAAGGAATTAAACCGTGAAACGCGAGAATGACGACGAGGGATTGCTGAGGGATGTGTTCGGCGAAGCGGCGCCAGCGAGCCTTCGCGAAGCGATGCTGGGCGAAAGTTTGCGCATGGTTCGCCACCGCCACAAGATTCGGCGAGTGGGGCGCGCGACGGCATGGCTCGTCGCATTGGGATTGGCCGCCGTTTTGATCCGGCAAAGCGCTCCACGTCGTCCAGATGTTTCATCCGAGGCGACGCCCGCAATGGTCGGAAGAAGTTACACGCTGGTGCGCAGCCAGCCACTTCTTCCAGCGGCGATGGTAGCGACGCGGCCGCTGTCGTCCGGACAATTCATCGGGGCGACGGTGTTTGCTGGGATCGTGCGTACGAGACCCGATGGTTTTCGCGTGATCAACGACGATGAACTCCTGGCGCTCCTATCCCCGCGGCCCTGCGCGTTGATACAGGTCGGCCCGAATTCTGAAAGATTGGTCTTCGTCAATCCAGATGATGCAAATGGTCTTCCGGTGAATTGACTTTATCAATGTTGTCCACGTTACAATCCAGCCCTGCGCTTTGCCCACCGCGCCTTCGCGGCGGCAGCCATTCTGGCCCTGCCGGCGGCGCTCACCTTCCGGCGTTTCTTTGGCGCGGCTTTGGCGGCCTTCACTTTGCCCCAACGGGCGGCGGCGGCGATCCGCCCCCGCTCCGCATAGGACATTTTCGGCCGGCCCCGGCGCTTCGGAAGCTCAGGAGCGGCGGACCCGCCGCCCGCGATGGCCTCGATCTCGCCTTGAAGCGACTCGATTTGTTCTTTGATCGCAACCGCTTTGCGCAGTTGTTCAACAGTCAAGTTTTCCAATGTTGTCATATATTGGCGCAATGCTGCATCTCCATCGGTTTAATGTCAAGAATGGATGGGCTGTGTTCTACTGGCCGTGTGTGAGACGGAATTCTTCACCTTCCTGGTAGGGCAGAGCTGCCGCTCTGCCCTGAATTCTTGGGCGGCGCGGCAGCGCCGCCGTACCGACGGCGTGAAGAATTCTGTCTCACGCCCCTACTGGCCCTTGTCGTTGGCGGCCTTCCGGGCGGGTTGCGGGAAGGCATCGCTGAGGTTGGTCAATCCTTCGTGATCGATCGCAAATTCCACCGACTTCTGGCCGCCGCCGCGCGTAATCTTCACCAGGAAAATCGTGTCGTAATCGTTGCCCGGCCAGGGAGGAACCCGCGCCGAATCTCCGCCATTGTCGTTGACCAGGTTTTTTACAAACGTGTCGAGCAGGTTATGTTCCCAAGCCATGTAAACGGTGGCGTTCCGGTATTGCTGTTTTTGAAGTTCATTTTCAAGCCCGTCAATTTCCTTGTAGCCGAATTGCGTGTTCACCGGCAGGCCGCAGCGGATGGCGGCAGGCTCGATTGTCATCAGCGGCCGGACATAATTATATCCGTTGGCGCCGTCCACCTTTTGGGTTGGACTGGGCGCGAATACAAATTGCGGCGGGCCGTACTTTGCCAGCAACACATCGGGCAGGGCGAGGGAGCGGTTAAGCCCCCGGGTGGTCAACTGCCCAAGCCCGCCCGGCGGCTTTTCGCCATGCCGAATGCAGACAATTGTTTCCACGGCTTGCCCGGCAGAGCCAGGCCGGGGCGATGGATTGTCTTGTCCTTCAGAGCGAACCGAGACCAGCAATCCGCCCAAAAGCACGATGAACCATGATTTCATTGGCTTTGACTCTATTTTTGTATGACCCTTTTGTCCAGCTTGGCCTTTGGGGTCGCCCATGTCTAATATGACACGCATTGTAACATGACGCTTGACGGCGGTGTCCGGCTTTGGCATTGCTGCCCGGCGTGGCGCGCCAGATCGGAATCCAGTATGCCGGGGCCGTGTATCGTATGATGAATCGCGGCGACCGTCGTGATCCCATTTTCGAAGACATCAACTGACCCCGCTGCAGTTTTCATAGTTTCGCAACCGCCCAAAAACCATGTCCAAGCCCCGCGCAAATCGAGTTCTAATAATTCTGATTTTGGGCGCGCTTTCCACAATCAGCCCGTTTGCCATCGATATGTATTTGCCGGCCTTTCCGGGGATCGCCGCCGCGTTGCACACTTCCACCGCCAAAATATCCCTTTCCATTTCCAGCTATTTTGTGGGGCTTGCGGTGGGCCAGCTTTTGTATGGGCCGCTGCTGGACCGTTTCGGTCGCAAGCTGCCGTTGTACGCGGGGTTGACCGTGTTCATGGTGGCATCGCTGCTTTGCCTGCTGTCGCGCACGGTGGAATGGTTGGTGGCCATGCGCTTCCTGCAGGCGCTGGGCGGGTGCGCGGCACAGGTTGCTTCGATGGCAATGGTGCGTGATTTCTTTCCGGTGCATGAAACGGCGAGGATTATTTCCCTTTTGATATTGATTATCGGGGTTTCGCCTCTGCTGGCTCCAACCGTGGGCGGTTACGTGGCGCTCCACCTGGGATGGCAATGGGTATTCATCATCTTGGCGCTGTTCGCGTTCTTGATGGTGGCGGTTTGCCAGTGGCGCCTGCCGCAAGGCCATCCGCCCGATCCGGGTATGTCCCTTCGTCTGGCGCCCATCTGTCGCAATTTCGCGGCGGTTTTGCGAGAGCGACAATTCCTGACCTATGCGTTGGCGGGCGCATTTTCGTTCTCGGGCCTGTTGGTTTATGTCGCCGCATCACCGCTCATTTTCATGGAAGTGTTCCACGTAAGCGCGCGGACATTCGGCGCCATTTTCGCGGGTTTGTCTGTTGGATTCATTGGAAGCAATCAAGTCAATATCGTACTGCTCAAGCGATTCACCAGCGAGCAGGTTTTTCGCGGCGCCTTGTGGGTGGAATGTCCGGCGGCAACGCTGTTCTTGGTTGGGACCGTTTGCGGCTGGTTCGGATTGGCGCCCACCCTTGTGCTTTTGTTCATTTCCTTGTCCAGCCTCGGTCTTGCCTTTCCCAATGCCGCCGCGCTGGCGCTGGCGCCATTTGACCACAATATCGGCAGCGCCTCCGCCATGCTGGGCTTCTTGCAAGTCGGCGTTTCCAGCCTTGCATCCGCAAGCATCGGACTTTTTGATTCCCACAGCCTGCTGCCCGTGGTTCTTATCATGGCCGCGACCTCATGGATCGGGCTGGCGATATTGGTCGTGGGCAGGCGGAAGCTTTCTCAATTGCGTTTCGTCGAAGAACAAGGGGCCACCCCGCTCGCCCAGTAAACGACTTTGGGTTTATTTCTTCCAAGAATCCTGTCCATCCTGCGCATCCTGGCCAAATCTCTTTTCTGGCAGCGGCTGCCGCCTCCTTAACCCGGCAGGGTGACGGTGAATTCCGAGCCTTGGCCGGCGGCGCTGGCAACGGTCGCCCGGCCGCCGTGGGCTTCCACCACCGCCTTCACCACGCTCAACCCAAGCCCCAGCCCGCGCTGCGAACGGCTCTTGTCCCCGCGATAGAGCCGCTCCCATATCCGCCTTTGCTCGGACTCGGGTATGCCGATGCCGTTGTCGCGAAAACGCACGACGGCTTGGCCCGCCTCGCGCCGCGCGGTGATCGCCACCGCGCCCCCATCGGGCGTGTACTTCAACGCGTTATCAAGGATATTCCCAAACGCCTGCCGCATCCGCGTCGCATCGACCGACGCCGGGCAGTTGGGCGGCAGGTCGGCGGTGACGGTGATCTTCTTCTCCTCGGCGACATATTCGTAAAGGTCCGCCACCTCGCGGAGAAGCTGGCAGAGATCGACCGGGCGCCGCTCCAGGCGCATGGTGCCCGCCTCGGCTTCGGCGATGTCCATGAGCGTCTTGATCATGCTCAGGACGCGCTCGGATTCTTCGACGCAATCGGCCAGGGCCTCGCGCAGGGCGGCCGGATCGGTGTTGGGGCGCAACGCCAGTTCAGCCGAGCCTTGGAGGCGCGTCAAGGGCGTCCGCAGATCGTGCGCGACGTTGTCCATCGAGTCGCGCATCGCGCGGATGAGCGCCTGGTTCTTGTCGAGCATCGCGTTGAAGAGGCGCACCATTTCGTCCAACTCGTCCCGCGAGGGCCGAGTGGGGACACGGGCATCGAGATCGCCGGTGGAGATGATGCCGCGGGCGGTGGCGACGATTTGGCGGACGGGCAGCAAGGCGCGATGGGCCAGGAACCAGCCCAGAATCATCCCCAGCAGCGCGATCACGGCGACAATGGGCAGGAAGGTCTCCCGCGCCGGCTGCCACAGCAGAGCGCGGTTGTTGGTGATCCGTCCAACGATCAATAGGGAGCCGTCGGGCAGCTTGGTGGGAACCCATGCGAAATCCTTCTCCTCGTTCTTGGGGACGCGGTTGATTTCAAACTGATGCACTTCGGGTTGTCCGGGCAGTATCTTGAATTGCAGCCATCCCTGCGGAACGAGAATCGGATTGGACATCCGCTTGGTGATGAGATTCACATAAAAGGACCCTTCGTTGGCCGGATTGTTTTCCGCAAGGGCGATCTGTTTCAGCGCGTCCTCTCCCCCGGCCACGTACACCGCCGCGTAGTCCTTGAGCCGCGTCAGGATGACCTCCTGTTCCTTGTGTTGCAGGGCGCCGGCGACCAGATAATAGACCAGGGCCAGCAGCGCGGCGGCGCTGACCGCGAATATCAGCGCGTACCAAAGGCTCAGGCGGAAGGCGAAACTGAGCGGCAATTTACGTGGCTCGAAGAACATATCCTACTCCGCGAATGGTGTGCAGGCGCGTCTTGTCGGGGTCCATTTTCGCGCGCAGCCGATGAACCAGGACATCGACCACGTTGGTTTGGGGATCGAAACTGTAATCGAAGATGTGTTCCAGAATCATGGTCTTGGTCACCGTCCGGCCTGCGTGGCGCATCAGGTATTCCAGGAGCGCGAATTCACGGCTTTGCAATTCGACCCTTTGGCCCGCCCGCGCCACCTCGCGTGTCAGGAGGTCGAGCGTCACGTCCCCGACGGCCAGGCGTGTGGGTTCGGCCGTTTGCGTGGCGCGCCGGATTAACGCCTGCAATCGGGCGATCAACTCTGAGAAAGCAAACGGTTTCGTCAAATAATCATCCCCGCCCGCTTGCAGGCCGCGGACGCGGTCATCCACCGAAGCCTTGGCGCTGAGGATAATGACGGGCACCCGCATTTTGCGGCTGCGAATCCGCTGGATGAAGCTCAGTCCATCCAGCTTGGGGAGCATGACATCGACCACCGCCGCGTCGTAACCTGTGGTTTCGGCCAGGACCAGCGCCTCTTCGCCGTCGGCGCAGCGGTCCACCGCAAAGCCGGACTGCTTGAGTCCTTTGACGACAAAGGACGCAATTTTGTTGTCATCTTCGACGACTAAAATGCGCATGACAGGGGGGATTTTACAGCAATTGTGACGCCAAGTCCGCAAAAGAATGCGATAAAAGAGGTGGTTTGTAGCAAGAAAAAGCTTGCAATGTAAGGGAAAACAGGGCAGTTTGCGGCCAGCTTTAGATGCGTTGTCCAATTCCAACATGGTGAATCTTCAAGTGAACTTGGTTCAGTGATGATTTGAAACCCGAAAGACGGGAACAGTTCCGGGAAGCAGCCAGCGATTCTAAATCCCTTAGAAGACAAATGAACACAAAACTGTACGTTGGAAATCTTTCCTTCGATACCACCGAGAACGATCTTCAGGATCTGTTCCAGCAGCACGGCCCCGTTTCCGAGGTCAACCTCATCACCGACCGCATGAGCGGCCGCTCCCGCGGCTTCGCTTTCGTCACCATGGCCACCCCCGAAGGCGCCCAGGCCGCCATCGCGGCACTGGCGGGCAAGGATTTGCAGGGCCGCGCCCTCACCGTCAATGAAGCGCGTCCGCGCGAAGAAAACGCCCCTCCCAGAGGCGGCGGCAGCGGCGGCGGCGGACAACGCCGTCAGTTCACACGCCGCTAATCCGGCTTTTCACCGGCCTGGCTGCCCGCGCGGCCAGGCCTTTTCTTTTGCTCCTTCGCCCTTTCCCGGCTGGACGCCGGTTCAACTTGAAGATTGTCTCCCCGCGCCGTTCCCTGTAAGGCTCCTTCCATGAAGGTGGATTCGCCTGACACCCGCGACGGCCTGGACAGTTGGTTTTCGGCCGGCTGGCTCATGCTCGTTTTGGGACTGCTGCTCCTGGTGTTCTATCCGGAAATCGTTGCCGGCACTCATGCTTTCTTCTACCGGGACGCGGGCCTTTTCAGCTACCCGGCGGCCTACTATTTGCATGACACACTGCGGAGCGGACAATGGCCGCTGTGGAATCCCTACAGCAACTGCGGGCTGCCCTTCCTGGCCCAATGGAACACGCTCGCCCTCTATCCTTTGTCAATTATTTACGTCCTCCTCCCGCTCCCCGCCTCGCTCAATTACTTCCTCATCGGGCACATTCTGCTGGCTGGCGGCGGCATGTGGGCGCTGGCCCGCCACTGGTTCGGCGGGCGCTTGGGCGCCGGCGTGGCGGGGCTGGCCTTCGCGTGGAACGGGCTGACGTTGCATTGCCTGATGTGGCCGTGCCACACCGCCGCCCTGGCCTGGATGCCGTGGGTTATTCTGGGTTGCGACCGCGCGGCCCGACAAGGCGGAGCCTCTTTTTTCTGGGCCGCCTTGGCCGGGGCCTGCCAGATGACGACCGGCTCGCCTGAAGTGATCCTGCTCACCTGGCTGGTGGCGGGCGCCACTTTTCTATTTAACCCTCTCCGCCGCCGCGTCGAATTCATCTCCGGCCTGGGGCGCCTGCTCTTCCTGGCGCTGCTGGTCAGCGCCCTCAGCGCCGCCCAACTCCTGCCGTGGCTGGACTTGCTGGCGCACGGCGACCGCTCCAGCGCCTTCGGCGGCGGCGACTGGTCATTGCCGCCTTGGGGCCTGGCTAACTTCCTGGTGCCGCTCTTTCACGCCGAAGGCTCCGCCAGCGGGGTCTTCATGCAGAGCGAGCAGCAATGGACCTCCTCCTATTACGTCGGGGTCCTGCCCCTGCTCCTGGCGGCGGTCGCCGCGGCGCGGTGGCGCCGTCCGCGGGTCCTGCTTTTGGCGGCGCTGGCCCTGGCCGGCGTCCTGCTGGCCTTGGGCGACGCCGGAGTTATTCTTGCCCTTCTCAAGCGCGTCTGCCCGCTCCTGGGATTCATTCGCTACCCGGTGAAGTTCATCGTTCTGACCGTCTTCTGCCTTTCACTTCTGGCCGGCGCGGGCGTGGCCTGGCTGGAAACCCAGCCGTCCGCGCGGGCCTGGCGCGGCCTGGCCCTTCCCGGCGGCTGGCTTGCCTTGGGCATCATGCTGGTTCTGGCCGCCAGCTTGCGGTTCCCCTTTCCCTCCGATGACCCCGCCGCGCTCTGGCCCAACGCCCTCGCCCGTCTGGCCGTCCTGGCGGGGGGAATCTTATTGTTGTCGCTCATGTTCCGCGCCGCCCGGCCGCCGTCGCGCGCGCTGCTGGCCGCGGCATTCCTGATATTGACTGGATTGGACGCGGGCACCCACGCGCCGCGGCAAAACCCGGCCGTCGTGGCGCGGGCCTACGACCCTTACCCGCCCCCCATGAGCCGGCTGCCGCGCCTGGGCGAATCCCGCGCCATGCTCAGCCCCGCCGCCGCGGCGACGATGGAGCACCTTGTCAATCCCGACCCGCTTCGATTCTACCTGGGCCAGCGGGCGGAGTTGTTCGGTGATTGCAACCTGCTCGAACGCATACCCAAAGTGGACGGCTTTTTCAGCTTGCACCTGGCATGGCAGCAAGACGTGGCCGGGCTGTTGCGCGCCGGAAATGCGCCGGCGCAATTGCCCGAATTCCTCGGCGTTTCCCAACTCGCCTCGCCCACGCGCCTTTTCGTCTGGGACGCGCAAACCAATTTCATGCCATTCGCGACCATCGGCCAGCAGCCCATTTTTGCGGAGGACAGCGCGGCCCTGGCGGCGCTCGCAAGCGCCGGGTTTGCGCCTCGCCAATCCGTCTATCTGCCCGCCGCGGCGCGCGTCCGGGTCCAGGCGGGCGCCTGCGCGGATGCGCGCATCCTCTCCAGCCGCCAGACGCCTTCGGAATGCGTGTTTGACACTGTCTCCGCCGCTCCGGCGATGCTGGTGGTCGCGCAGTCCTATTATCATTGCTGGCAGGCCGAGGTCGATGGCAAGCGCGCGCCGTTGTGGCGGGCCAATTACGCGTTCCAAGCGGTGGAAGTGCCGCCGGGCTGGCACGAAGTGCGGCTGGCGTATGTGGACCGCGCCTTTCGGTATGGCGCGGCCATATCCATCGCCGGCCTGGGCCTTTGCGCGGCCGGTTTGCTCAGGGCCAGGCGGTCTGGCAACGCTTGACTGTGTCAACTCAATTACTTGCCCGCCGGCTTCCACGCGTCGGCTTCCAATTCGAACAGCAGATCATCGCGGCAGATTCCGCACTGCGCCGCCACGACCGGTAGCGCGCCCAACTCCCGCTCCGCGCACCAGGCCGAAAACTCCGGCAGACTGGCGGCGTCCTTGAAATAGGCCGTCGCGCGGTTGATGTCGGAAAAGCGAAACCCGCGCGACGCCAGAATGGCCTCGATCACTTCCATCGTGAGATGAACCTGCTCCCGAAGGTTCCCCGCCCACAGCGTCTCCCCGCCGGGCGCGATGCTGGCCGTGCCGGAAATCAACAGGCGCCGTCCGTGCGGCGAAGTAAGTTCCATGGCGCGGCTGAAGGAGCTGCCGTAAGCCGGGGCGGGACATTGCAAGGGGGAGGGAACTTCCGCGGCCCGCGCGGAGGGGTGGAGCGATTGCAGCGCCCAGATGCTGGCCACCAGAGCAGCTCCAGCCGGATTCCGGGCGGAAATGCCGGTGCTGGCCGGCAGCGAGCCGGTGCGAAATCTCACCCGCGAGTATGCCTCGGTTCTGACCTCGTTGAACGCGCCGTACCACGAGAGAAGGTGATCCAGATAATACCAGGTGCGCGCGATGTCGCCCATCGAGAAACCGGCCTGGCCAAGGGCGGCTTCCACATTCCCCAGCGTTTGGCGGAATTGGTCGGGGCGCGAGGCCGAAGGCTCATCCGGCCCCAAGCCGCCCAGCAGGCAATGCTTGAAGCCGCCTTCTTCAAAGACCGATCCCACCACCTGGCCTTTGAGCGTGATCGGGACCACCTTTCCGGCGCTGAAAGCCAACGCCTGCAATCCCGCTATCGGATGGCCGTCGCACCCAGCCCCATCCACCCAAGTGACCGGCCAATCCACACGGCCAAAAACCCGCCGCATCGCTTCCACCGCCGCCGGGTGGGCGCTGACCGATCCGAAGACCATCAAATGAGCCGGCGCCGCGTTCGAATCCTTGAGCGCGGTCGCCAGCCGTCGGAACATAGCCTTCATCTGTTCGCCCGGCAGCGGTTTGACAGTGAAGGAAAATTGCGATCCCGGCGCCGGCGTGGAGGAGGCGACGGATTGGGAATGGGACACAGGCTTGGCGGTTGGCATCGATTCAGTCACGTTCCAACAGACGCTAACGGGTTGCGGGCGGTTACGCAACTCCCGGAATTGAAGCAGTTTTCCCAAGCCATAACTTGCGCGAGCCGGCCACAAAATATGTCTTGATTCTTTGTATCCATTTCCGCCCCGATGCCGTCTATCTAATGGGCGCGGTCGAACTGGCCGATGCCATACCGTGAAGACGTTCTTGATATTAGGCGGCCTTGTGTTGGCGGCCTTTAGCAGCCTCCCGGCGGAGGAAACTCCGGGGGGGCCTCAACAATCCAACTCATCTTCGTCTTCTCAAAACCCAATCGACAAAATTGTTTTCGCCCGGTTGAACCAGTTGAACATTCAGCCGGCCCGCGTCTGCTCTGACGCGGTCTTCGTTCGCCGCGCCTATTTGGACATCATCGGCACCCTGCCCAAAGGGACGGAGGCGGAGGCGTTTGAGATGGACGTAAGCCCGCACAAGCGGGCGGCGTTGATTGACCGATTGCTGGAGCGGGACGAATTTGCCGATTACTGGGCCATGAAGTGGAGCGACCTGCTGCGGGTGAAGGCGGAGTTCCCGATCAATTTGTGGCCCAACGCCGCGCAGGCCTATCACCGCTGGATTCGCGCCGGCATCAAGGACAACGAACCTTACGACCGCTTCGCCCGCCAGTTGCTCACCGCCAGCGGCAGCAATTTCCGCGTCCCGCCCGTCAACTTTTACCGCGCCTTGCAAAACAAAGAGCCGCGAGCCATCGCCCAGGCTGTCGCCTTGACGTTCATGGGAACGCGGGCGGAGAAGTGGCCAGCCGGCCAATTGGACGGCATGGCGGCGTTCTTTTCGGAAATCGGCTACAAGCCCACTGCGGAGTGGAAGGAGGAAATTGTGCTGTTCGACATGGCCAAGACGACCAACCGCCTGGCCCAGGCGGCCGCCTTTCCCGACGGCGCCCCGGTTCGGCTTTCGCCGGAACGCGATCCGCGCGAGGTCTTCGCGGACTGGCTGATTGACCCGAAAAACCCCTGGTTCACCCAAAACATCGCCAACCGCGTCTGGTCCTGGCTCCTTGGCCGCGGCATCATTCAGGAGCCGGACGACTTCCGCGCGGACAACCCGCCCTCCGATCCCCAGCTCCTGGCGCTGTTGGAGAAGGAGTTGATCGACTCCCATTATGATCTCAAGCGCCTCTTCCGCCTGATCCTCAACTCCAAAACCTACCAGCTTTCGTCCGTCCCGGCCGCGGCCACACCGGAAGCCGCGGCTCACTTCGCCTCTTATCCGTTGCGCCGCCTGGAGGCGGAAGTTTTGATTGACGCCCTCGACCAGATCACGGGGACCTCCGAGAACTATTCCAGCGCCATCCCCGAGCCGTACACCTTCATCCCCGGCGACGTCCGCTCCATCGCGCTGCCCGACGGCAGCATCGGCAGCGCGTTCCTGGACATGTTCGGACGGCCGCCGCGCGACACCGGGCTTGAATCGGAGCGCAACAACCGCCCGACGGCCGACCAGCGCCTCCATCTGCTCAATTCGAGCCACGTCCAGAATAAGATTGAGCAGAGCCACATGATCCAGAATCTGATGCAATCCAACAGAACAACGCGCCAGATGGCCGCCGCGATGTACATGGTGATACTTTCCCGGCTCCCAACGGAGGACGAATTGAAGATCACCGAAGGCTATTTCCAGTCCGGCAGTGTCAACAAACGCCAGGCGGCCGTGGACGTGGCCTGGGCGTTGATCAACAGCGCGGAGTTCCTTTACCGGCATTGAGTGCGTCACTGGAAGAATTCCAAGGAAAGGCAAAGTAATAATATGAGATATCAACTGAACGCCGATGGCGAACCGTTTAAACCGTATTCGGACGCGCTCATTACCCGCCTGCGCGACACCGCGATCACCCGGCGCGAAGCGGTGCGGCGCGCCCTCCTGGGCGCGGGCGGCCTGCTGTTGGGCCACCACCTGAGTCTGCGCGCGCTCGAGGCTGCCCCATCGCCCCAGGCCAAAGCCAAGGCCGTCATCCAAATCTGGATGTGGGGCGGACCGCCCCACCTGGATACTTTCGATCCGAAGCCGGAGGCCGGCTCCGATTATTGCGGCCCGCTCAACAAGCCGATTGCCACCAACGTGGACGGCATAAGAATCTGCGAACTCATGCCCCTGCTCGCCAAGCAGGCCGACAAATACTCCATCATCCGCAGCATGACCCACGGCGTCAACGGCCACGAAACCGCTTCTTACATGGTGCAGACCGCCCGCGCTTCGGGGGGCCGGGATGTCTATCCATGCGCTGGCGCCGTCGTTTCTCTCTTCAAGGGCTACAATGCCGGCTATCACGGCTTGATCCCGCCTTACATCGTCCTCACCGAACCGCAGGGACGCTTTTCCGAGGAAGGCTTTTTGGGTTCGCGCTACCAACCCTTCGCCACCGGCGGCGATCCGGCGAAAACTCCCTTCGCCGTCGAGGGCGTCGTCAGCGCCAGCATCACCGAGAACCGCCAAAAAGGGCGCCGCGAGCTGCTCCACAAGTTGGACTGTCTGCCCCGCGTCCTGCCGGCCAACTCCGAACTGGCCGCCTCCGCCCAATGTGAAAAGGAGGCCTACGACCTCATCCTGGGCGACGCGGGCAAGGTCTTCGATTTGACGCAGGAAAAGGACGATCTGCGAGATCGTTACGGGCGCAACACTTTCGGACAATCCTGCCTGGTGGCCCGCCGTCTGGTCGAACGCGGCGTTCCCTACGTCACCATCAACTACAAAGGCGGCTGGGACACCCACAAGGAGAATTTCCAAACCATGCGCCGCCGCCTCCCGGAAATGGACAAAGGCATGTCCACCCTGCTCCAGGATTTGACCGATCACGGCCTGCTGGACAAAACCATCGTCTGGTGGGGCGGCGAGTTCGGTCGAACCCCAAAAGTCATGTGGGAAGCCCCTTGGAACGGCGGCCGCGGACATCATGGCGAGGTCTTTTCCGCCGTCCTCGCCGGCGGCGGCTTTAAAGGTGGCCACATCGTCGGCTCTTCCGATGCCAAAGGCGAGGCGGTCCAGACCCGGCCTGTCTATCCGTGCGACCTTCTGGGCAGCATGTATGAACTGCTCGGAATCGATCCCAACGCCAAGTTGCCCCACCCCGCCGGTTTGGATGTCCGCGTCGCCCCCTGCCCCGCGGAGGGGCTGAAAACGGGCGGGCGATTAACCGAAATAATGTGAGCGGCCCCCGGCCCAAATGACAACCCTGTTCCGAAATAAATTCCTGTTGATTCTCGCGGGCCTGCTGGCCGCGGCCGCGGTCGCGCACGGGCAGCAGCAAACCAACCCCCATATCGGCTACGTCTTCCCCGCCGGCGGTCGCCAGGGCGCCGCGATCCAGGTGAGGGTTGGCGGGCAATATCTGGCCAACGTCACCAACGCCTACATTTCCGGCCCCGGCGTGCAAGCAACCGTGGTCGAGTGCATCAAACCGCTCGCCCCGCAAGAACTCAAGGATTTGCGCGAGAAGCTCAAAGTTCTTCAGGACAAACGAGCCGCAGCCCAGGCTCCCACCAATGGCGGCACATCCGCCGCGGGGCAGCCCCACCCCGCCTTGTCCGCCGAGGAACGGAGAATGGCCGCCGAAATCCGCGACAAAATCGCCAAGTCCCAAAAGCTCATGGTCAATCCCGCCATCGCCGACATCGTCATCCTCAATGTCACCATCGCGCCGGACGCTGAACCGGGCGAACGGGAACTGCGCCTGGGAACTCCCGGCGCGTTGTCCCAGCCTCTGATGTTTTGCGTCGGTCAACTGCCCGAATTCATCAAGCCCGCCCCTCCCGACGACACCGATTCCCCGGCCGCCAATCGCCCCAATCCCGCCGCGCAGAAAGCCGTCGAGCCAGTGGAATCGCGCGTCATCCTGCCTTGCGTCGTCAATGGCCAGATCATGCCCGGCGGCGTGGACCGTTACCGCTTCGAGGCCCGCAAAGGCCAGCGGTTGGTTATCGCCGTCACCGCCCGCGAACTCATCCCCTATCTCGCCGACGCCGTTCCCGGCTGGTTCCAGGCCGCCCTCTCCATTTACGACCCGCGCGGACATGAAGTTGCCTTCGCCGACCACTTCCGTTTCCAGCCCGACCCGGTCCTCTTTTATGAAGTCCCCGCCGACGGACAATACGTGATCCAGATCAGGGACTCCATTTATCGCGGCCGCGACGATTTTGTTTATCGCATCAGCGCGGGCGAACTTCCCTTCCTCACCGGCATCTTCCCCTTGGGCGGTCCGGCCGGTGCCAAAACCACCGTCCAGGTTGCCGGCTGGAATCTTCCCGCCGCCGCTCAGACCGAGGACGACACCGACACCGCGCCGGGCGTTTATCCCCTGGCCGTGCGCGCGGATAAATGGGTTTCCAACCGCCGCCCCTTCGCCGTCGATTCGTTGCCGGAATGTTCCTCCCAGCCGGGAAATCATTCGCAATACACCGCCCAAACCGTCACCCTGCCCATCATCGTCAACGGGCGCATTGAGACGCCGGGCCAATGGGACGTCTTCCGCTTCAACGGCCGCGCCGGTGACGAACTCGTCGCCGAAGTGATCGCCCGCCGGCTGGATTCCCCGCTCGACTCCGTCATCCGGCTCACCGATGCCGCCGGAAAACAACTGGCCTTCAATGACGATTTCGATGACAAGGGCGCCGGACTCCAAACCCAAAACGCCGACTCCTATTTCCGCGTCAAGCTGCCCTCCGGCGGCCCCTTCTTCCTCTTTGTCGGCGACGCCCAACATCAGGGCGGCCCCGAATACGCCTACCGCCTGCGCCTCAGCCCGCCCCGGCCCGACTTCGCGCTGCGCATCGTCCCCTCCAGCATCGCCGTCCGCGGCGGCATGTCCGCCACATTGACAGTCTATGCCCTGCGCAAGGATGGGTTCACCAACGACATCACCCTGTCATTGAAAGACGCCCCCGCCGGCTTCGCACTCAGCGGCGGCGTCGTTCCGGCCAATCAGGACCAGGCGCGTCTGACCCTCACGGCTCCGGCGCTGGTGGGCAAGGAAGTCTTCAACCTCTCCGTGGAAGGACACGCCCTCATTCAGGGCCATGAAGTCGTCCGCCCGGGCGTTCCGGCTGAAGACATGATGCAAGCCTTCCTCTACCGCCATCTGGTGCCCTCCAAAGAACTGGAAGTTTCCCTCGTGGACCGGCCGCAGTTCAAGATGCCTTTCCAGCTTCTCCAATCAGGCTCCGTCAAAATCCCCTCCGGTGGAAACGCCGGAGTGCGAATCCGGACGCCGGGCAGCTCGTTCACCAACAACTTTCAACTCGAACTCGACGCCCCTCCCGACGGCATTTCGATTGCCGCCGTTTCCGCCGCCGGCACACAAACCGAAATCACGCTGCGCGGCGACGCCGCGAAGATCAAACCCGGCGTCAAAGGCAATCTCATCGTCGATATCCTGCCTCGCAGGCCGCAGGTCGCCCCGGGCAAGCCGCAGCCCCCCCAGTCGCGCGTCGCCGTCGGCGTCCTCCCCGCCATCCCCTTCGAAATCGTCGCCCCGTAACCCGCCCGCCCGGTTTTCAAATGGGTGATGGTCAACGACAGATTCCGCTTGCGATACCAGAGTGGTGCCATTAGGGTTGCGATGTATGGCAAGCCTGACTTTAAAAGACATCCCGATGGAACTGCACGCGCAGTTGAAAAACGAAGCCGCCGCCAATTTCCGCAGCCTCACCCAGGAAGCCATGAGCCGCCTGGAACGGACCTTCCAGATCGACGCCGCGCTGACGACCAAGCGAGATCAGAAGTGGATTGATGAGGCCATTGCCAGCGGGCCGGAGACGCCCTTGACCAAAAAGGATATGGAGGCCATTCGCGACCGGGTGTTAAGAGGCGGGAGGTGAGCGCCGCCAAACGCCCGCGCTTCCTGCTGGACCTGGCTGAGGAGTTGACCTGGCTCAACGACAAGGCCGGGGCGGAGGTGGCGCAACGCTGGTATGACGCCCTGTTGGCCACGCTTCAGTTCATCCAGAAGAACCCTTGTGTTGGACGCGAGCGAAAGGATTTGTCCCCGGCTGGCATCCGTTCCTGGCGCGTGCGTGGATTCCCGCGCTGGTTGATCTTTTACGCGGTCACTCCCAATAAGCATATTGTCTTTTACCGGGTTCGTTCCGCCACCATGAATCTGGTCGTGATGAAAATGGACTCCTGATTTTTTCCATCAATGAATGTTCGCTTTGGCGGGCGGGCGGCCATCATGAGCAGGCCGATTCTCTCGAAAAAAGTCAAGTTCATAGGGGAGGATTAGTTTGGCAGCGGCACTCCGAACGAGGAGGCAAAACCCCCTCCGCGGATGTAGTGAAAACTCTGCGGCGGTCGGAATCCTTGCTTTTCCTCGCGGAGGCAGGCCAGCCGCACGGGCTTCGGAAGCGTCCATGCCTCTTCGATGATCAGGGCGTGCGCCTGATTCTTCCCACTAAAGTATGTGTCAAATTCCGCGCGGGTTACACCGGTTTTTTTGCCAAACTTTTTCCATATGGACGCGGGACTGCTGGTGACGGTTTGGCTGACTTTAAATGCGCCTTGTAATTCCTTGGTGGGGGACGTCACGTAAACCAACACGAGATCCCCAGCTTTTAAGGTCGGGCGCACGCGCCTGAGTTCAACCGTTTTTGTGCCGGCAAAGATCATCTGAGCGAAACGGGGTCGTATTGAGAGCAGAAGAGAGTGTTTACTCATTTGTGATTCATGTTCATTCCACGTTGATAAAGTGTTGCGAATTGGGCATCCGTAATTCGGCGCGGGTTCACTGGCTGGGCAATTCCGAGTTCGCCAAGCTCACTCATGGGGACTTCGCGAATAAAACGCTCCGTCCTGTTGAACCGGAACGCAATCAGATTGTTTTCCAGCTTCCCGTGCGCGGCCGCCAACACATGTTTCCATCCAAAAACGCCCAAGTGACGAAATTTGGGGAAAAGCTGTTTCGGTGTGCCAGAAACCACCTCCTCCAGATGGGAGCATGCTTTAAGCGTCATTGAACCGTCTTGTTTAGGACCCTTGCTCACGTACCAGAGAACCCTGCCCGGCGCTTGGAGGAATGTATTTTTTGCGGAACAATAGTACACGCCTTCAATTCCGAGATAAAGCTCCTCTTTCAAGTCCATCAATGTCTGGCCGCCAACAGGGATGTCAAAGAAATGCGCTGCCCACTCAGGGCGGATGCTGACCACGAAGCAGGGCGTGCCGGGACTGACGATTTTGGCCGGACTAAATGCTCGCTCAAGCTCTGATCTCGCGATGTCGACACCGGCGGCCTCATCGAACGACCCCGCCGTCGAGAGTTTGTCTTTCAAAGGCGCTGGAAGCTTGCTACTGCTGATTTTCGCTGCGAGTTCCTGGCGCGTCAGAATTCCCTCGACGGACAATTTCCACCATTTGTCGCCATCAGCGAAAAACCCAATGTCCGCGAGGGCGCTCTTGGATGGGCCGCTCATTTCCGGGTCCGAAACGGACGTGATACGATCCCCGGTCTGGCCACAACTGCGGTTCAGCGCGTGAAAGATGTGGCGCAAGAGCGTCGGTGCCAGCGGATGGTCAGAATGACGAATCAAGTGAATTTCAACTTGTTCTGGATCGCCGTTGGACCGGACGAGGTAAACGACGACGGCGTTTTCGTTGTCCAAAATGAGCCGGCTGTCCCATTTATCAGGGTGCGCAAGATAGTGGCGAACGGTTCGCTCGAAGTCGCCGACTCGATCCTTACTGGGGTGCTTAAACTCAGCCACGATTCTCTTGACGTCATCCTTCGTGACCAACCGTTCACGCCAGCGGGAGCCTTCCAGACTAGACGGGCGATATTCCGCCTCGCGTCTGAGCGTGTCCAAGTGATTGATTAAATCTGTGGGGTGAAGAATTCTAAGCCCGTATTTTTCAAAAATCGTTTCGCTCCAAGAAAGCACCCGAGCATCCCTGGTGACAAAAAAGGGCACTTCTGCCGCAATAGCGTGCGCGACATGACGCAAGTCAGAAAGATCGTGATCGAGAACTGCATCCTTGAACATCGGCTTCAGTTCTGCTTCCAACCGCACGATTTTCTCGCCATCGCTTTTCAGCAGACGGAAACCATCTGCCGCGCCCCTCGCCCTCGTCTTCTTGGCCTCATCCGCCCCCCGGTGAATCTCGTTGTGGGATCGTTGGGGACGTGGTTACACATTCAACATTTGTTTGTCTCGACAGCATTCTTCAGCACTGGAGCGCCGCAAATGGAGCAGGCATCTTCGCGGCGCGCCCGTTCAAACGCCGGACTGCTGCGCTCACGGAGTCCGTTCCCCCGGCATAAGGGTCTGTTCATGGGAGGGATTTTGGCTCTCCTGCCCTCTCCCAGTCAACGCCAAATGCCGAATGTTTTTTCCCCGCGGATCACGCTGAGCACGCAGAAGTTGGACCAGCCATTTCTTAATCTGCGTTATTCCGAGTGTTCCGCGGGCAAAAAATCTCTTGCGGCCTCCATCTTCCATGTTACATTTCATAAGCAGGCTTGTTCTTTGAAAGGCTGTTGGCGCGGCCCGTTC
>PLGF01000151.1 GCA_003138485.1 Verrucomicrobiales bacterium
TTTTCCAAAACTTTTGCGATGCGCCAATTTTCATTGGCAAGCAATTGCTTGTCTATCAACAACTTACAGTAACCTTAGAGCAGCCCTGCGCGTTCCCGTGTCGCTTGTCCCGTCGCCGCAGGTTTGCCAGGGAACCGGCCGCATCCCTGTTCAAGTGCTGGACAATCCAGCGCAAGGTCATGATTGTTTGCTTGCGGAGACAACGGGCCGTCTCGATCTTTTGCCCATCGCCTTTGCGGCGTCCGGCCAGATCGGCAAACGTTCACCCGCGACGCCTCATTCCTTTCGCCACAAGATACTTGGCCGAAAATTGGCGTTCTGTCAATGAGATATGTGATTATGCGGGATGCCCCCCCACGGCCGTCCGAAAACTCCGTCGTCCCATTAAAAACACTGTCAAAAAAGAGCGCGTACGTGGACGATATAGTGACTGCAATCAAGAAGAACCGCCAAGGCTCGGAGCCGGAAAAACTTTAATCCAAATGTTTTTTAATTTTAAGCAAGGGCCTGGGGTCAGTTCGAGAATTATGACATTTCGCATCGAAGCCGGGCTGGACCGCATCCCAAATGGAAGATTTATGTTGCACAATGTAAGTTATGTGGTATTGTTGCGGGCAGCGGCTGAGGGCGGTTTGTTCTTTGAAACGCCGCGGATCGGGGCGTTTGGCTGGCGAACCCGTTTGAACCACGCCATGCCCCGGTTGTCGCGGCTGTTTATCCTCCTTCGCACGGAGCGCTACGGAGGACAGGTCCGCTTTGCGCGGAGCGCTGGCCCCGCTTCCGGCCTGCCGGGGGGATGGACAGTAAAAACGGAGTTAACCAAGGATTTCACGGATGGCACGGATGGGATTTCTTTTATCCGGGAATGGGTATTTTCTCAGCCCCGTGAATTGACAGAATATGCGCCAGACGAACAACGGGTTGTTCTTCAAATAACGCTTCCAAAGACGGCGCGGCTCCGAGACCAGCCGGAACAGCCATTCCAGCCCGGAGCGGCGCATCCATGCCGGCGCCTGCCGCGCCTTGCCCGCGTGTATATCGAACGCCGCGCCCACTCCGATCATAAGCGTCACTTCCAACTTCTCCAGATGCGCGGCCATGAACCGCTCTTGTTTGGGTGTGCTCAACCCAATCCACATCACGTCCGGCCGGGCCAGCCCAATCTCCTCTTTGAGCCGCTCCTCTTCCGGCGCGGTCAACGGGCGGAATGGCGGCTCATGCGTTCCCACGATCTCCAACTTTGGATGCCGCTCCAGCAGCCTCCGCCTCAACGCCTCCGCCGTTCCGTTGGCTCCCCCGTAAAAGAAATGCCGCCAACCCTTCTGTTCGGAGGCCTTCATCGTGGCCAGCATCAAGTCCGGCCCATACACCCGGGCCATCTGCCTCTGCCCCTGCCAACGCCCCACCCAGACCAGCGGCATGCCGTCGGGCGTGCAAAGAAACGCCCCGTTGAGGATGGCTCGGAACCCGGGGTCCGACTGCGCTTCGGACACCCCATGCACCCCTGTCACGCAAATATAACCCTTCTCCTTTCTCGCCAACGCCCCCGTGATCCGTTCCAGCGCGATTCCCATGTTAATCGGGCTGACGGCCACTCCCAGAACGTTGACAGCATCGGCCTCGGCCCTGACAACGGTTGTCGTGGACGCCCGCCCCGCCATCCGCGCCCGCACCGCCGCTGACGGCCGCACCAGGTAAGCGTGCCGGGCCGCTTCCCATACCGGCACATCCGCGCGGGAATCCCCAACGTAATCGAACCGGCCGCTCCCGAACTTTTTCTCCAGCAATGCCGCTTTGGCCTTCCCCTTGAGATGGGTCGTCCCGTCGCTGCCGATCAACTCGTCAAATAAATTCAAATGCGCCCCCACGGCGTCCGCCACCGACTGGTCCGAAGCCGTCACAAGGAGGACTTTGCGCCCGGCGGCTCTCTCCCGGTTGATCAGCGAAATGACTTCGCTGTTGTACGGCAGCAGTTCGACGGGGAGGCGGACTCGCCGGCCTATTTCCCTCTTGAGCCACGCGCGCCCCCTCCACCCTCCGGCCGCCAGCCTGACGAACGTTAAGAAATCGCGCGACAGCAGTTGCGCCGCGCTTCTCCAGGAACAATCCGTATTGACCACCGTGCCGTCCAAATCGACGCACAGGGGTATCGGGTCCGTCAAGGCTGGCCCGAACGCGCCGGGTGGGGTGACGGGAACATCGCTCATGGGCGCAAATCAGCTTTTGTCGCGGCCTTTAGCCGTAGCGCAGACTTCCAAGTCTGCTGTGCCGCGGGCTTCCAAGCCTGCTCCGGCAATGACTTTGCGCGGCGGACCGATTTGGAAATCGGCGGCACAGCGGACTTGGAAGTCTGCGCTACAAAAGCTGATTTGCTCCCATCGCTCATTGAGCGTCCGCTTGCGCCTTGGCCGCGCCGGCCCGTTTATTCAGTTCGCTCAATTCGGCCTCAAAACCGCCGGATAAAATCGGGAAGCGGCACCAAGTCTTGGGGTCCAGGTTCTCATCATCCAAATGGAAGGAGGGGGCGTAACGTTCGCGCTTCCACTGGTTGCGGCTCCACAGCTTGAAGAACCGGTTGATCCAAAAGGCCAGTTGCTTGGGCGTTTCCCGCGGATACTCCAGCGTGAGCACCTCGAACACCTCCACCGGCGAAAGGCGGTCCCGTATCGCCGCCCGCTCTATCGCATCGAGCACCTCGTAAGGCATCAAGTCCTCTTCGTCAGTCTGCTTGCATGTGGCGGGACGCAGCTCGGCCGTCGGCGCCTGCTCATTGACGGCGGCCAGCGCGGGAATCGGATAGAGGCCCTCCAACCCCTTGGTTTCCAACCATCGCAGCCACTGGCGCAACCAGGCTTTGTTGATCCCGGCCAGCGGGCTGAGTCCGCCGCTGGTGTCGCCATCCATCGTCGCGTAGCCCACGGCCGCCTCCGAGCGGTTGCTGGTCGCCAGCAGCAACGCGTTTTTCAAATTGGCCACCAGCCAGATGCCAGGCGAGCGGGCGCGCGCCTGGATGTTTTGCAACGGCACGTCGTGTTCCTGCCAATTGATCCGGATGCCCATGGCTTTCTCCACGATTTCCACGTACTCCCGCACCACCGTCCCGATCGTCCATTCGTAATGAGTGGACCCAAGCGCCTCCGCCACCGCCCGCGCCGCCGCTCGCGTGACTGTCCCGCTGTTGTCCGCGCTTTGATACGCCGTTGTCAGCAGCTTGCCCGTCAACGCCTTCACGTCCGCTTCGTGTCCCAACCCCGGCACGTACGCCAGCTGGCCGGTGAATTGCTCCGCGCCCAGTTCTTGCACTCCCAGCGCCACCATCAGATGCGCCAGACACGAGATCGACGCCGAATCGGCCCCGCCGCTGAGGGAAACGACAAAGCCGTTCGACCGCGATTTTCTCAGGTAATCAAACAGACCCAGCGCTTCCGCCCGGGCGAATTCCTCTTCTTTGACGCAAGGACCGCTTTCCCATGCCGGCGCCGCGATCTTGGGCGCTTCCAGGCGCGCCTGCGGAAAAACAAACGGCACCTGGACCCGGCTGCCGTCCACTCCGGTGATTTGCGGTTGGAAACTGGCCGTCCGCGCCTGGCTCATCCGAATGGCCTCGACATCCACCACCGCCGTCGTCACCTGCGTCTCTTGGAAGCTGAAGCGCGGCCCGGCCGCCACCAGCTTGCCCCCCGCCGCGACGAGCGCTCCGCCGTCGTAAATCGCCCGGCCGGCCTCGTTGCCCAGCAGGTTGGCGTACACGTAAATGGCCCCAAAAGCCCGCGATCCCTCCAGCGCGAAGCGCTTGCGCACTTCCACCTTCCCAAACGCGAAATGGCTCGCGCTGGGATTGAGGATGAAGTCCACCCCTTTGAGCGCCAGCGCCGCTCCAGGCCGGTTGGCCACCCACGCGTCCTCGCATATCTCAAACCCTATCCGCACGTCCCCGCAACGGAACGACAGGTCGCCAATGGGATAACTTCGACCGTCGATCAGCGCCTCGCTCCGCGCTCCGGCCGGCCACGGCTTGAACCAGCGCGGTTCATAATGGATGCCGTCTCCCGCCAGAAACCGCTTGGCCACAAATCCCGCGATGACCCCGTCGGCCGCCAGGCAGGCGCAGTTGAAGAGGCCGTTTTGATGCAGCACCGGCAATCCAAAGGAGACGACCATCCCGCGGGTGGCCGGCAACACCTCTTGCAGGGCCAGCCACGCCATCCGCGCCGTGTTGGCGCTATGGAAGGCGTCTTCGCACCCGTAGCCAGTCAAACACAGTTCCGGCAGGCAAAGCAGGCTCACCCCTTCCTGCCGTGCCTGCGCGATGGCGGTCAGAATCCGCCTTCGATTCCCCTCCCAATCCAACGGGGTCTGGTTCAACACTCCGGCGCCGACTTTTATCAGTTTCATAGGTTGCCCGCGGCAAGTCCGCGATCTTATGGTTCCCGCAAGCGATAGCCTACCGGGCCGCCCAGGCCGATCAAAGGCCAAAGTTTTCAGATCATTAGAACGCTCGACATTGGGCGTTGACTGGGGAGGGGCAGGAGAGCTAAAATCCCTTGCATGGACAGAACCGTGCGTTTGGGGCGGCCGGGGGAATGGACTGCATGATCGTGAGCGCGGCAGTCCGGAGTTCGGATGGGCGTGCCGTTAAGATACCGGCGCAATTCGCGGCGCTCCAGTGCTGTCGAAAAGAAACCAAAATGTCGAATGTTTAGATGCGACCGCAATGCACACGCCCATGCGCACTGGAGAGGCATCTTCCCAAGCGCGGTCGGATTGGCAGCGATCTTCGTCGTTCTATGGCAGGGTGTGGATGTCGGTTTGATTTATCACGGCGGAGGTGTGATTCCGGATTTCCCGGCGTTCTATTGGGGTTTGGACTTTGCCCGGGAGTCCCTGGCTCGGCCAGGCGGGGCGGCCTATTACGTGTCTTCACTCCTCATGCAATCGCTGTTCCTTCCGTGGTTTGGCGCATTGTTGCTGACCCTGCAAAGCGGGATCATTTATGTGTCTGCACGGAGATGCGTCAAGGCGCTGGACCTGCCCGCCCCCGACGTGTTGGGGTTTACCGCGCCGTTGCTGTTCTTTGGAATTTACGTTCGCTATGGCTGCGAGGCTCAAGGAGTCATGGACTTGACACTGGCGCTGGCGGCGCTCGGCTTGTTCACGTTGCTCCCAGCGGACCGGCCGGGGCTTCGCTGGGCAGGTTTGGTTTTGGGCTTGGCCTTGCTCTACCCGGTTGCGGCCGGTGCTGAAGCAGTTTTTACCCTTACGGCAGCCCTTTTTGAATGGCGACGGAGCGGGGGATGGCGGATGAGCGTTGGCGCTTTGGCATTAGGTGTGACCCTTCCGCTGGTGGAAGGTTGGTTGATCTTCGGTCTCGCACCGGAGGAAGTTCTTGCCACCCTGTGGCCCGTGGCACAAGTCCACTTGATGAAGCAACCGCGCGGATTGGTTCCATTTGGCGCGCTGTATTGCCTGCTGCCGACGCTCGGGCTGGGAGCATTGGCAAGAGACGCTTGGCGGAAATGGAGGGCGCGGAAGGCTGGTGCTGACACAGAGGCGGAATCAGTATTGCGGCCCGAAATCAAGCCGGCGGAAAGCAAAAAGCTCCGCCGGGAATCGAGAGAAGCAGGCAAGACACAATCCGAGGACGTGGGTTGTTTCGATTGGGCATGGCGCGGGGGCTGGATCGCGAAAACGGTGTTGGCCGGCGCGATTACCGTCGGTGTTTACTTCGCCGCCCATGATCAGCATTTCAAGACGCTCCTGGCGGTGGACTATTACGCCTGTCATGAAATGTGGTCGAAAGTGCTCGAAGAGACTGCCCGGCATCCGGTGCATGACCCTTTTGCCGCTTGCGCCGCCGCCCAGGCGGCGTTTCATCTGGGCCGCCTCACGCGTCAGTTGCCCGAGATGGACAGCCCTGACGACTTGTTGTGCGTCAATATGAGCGGACTCTGCCTGGATTTGGGTCTTGTGAACATGGCCTTGCACAGTCTGGCGGATAATGTCGAACTCTCGGGCGAAAGACCCTTGCTGTTGCGCCAGTTGGTTACAGCCAACCTGGCAGTCGGCAACCTTCCCACCGCCCGGATCTACCTCAACGCGTTGACGAAGGTTCCGTTCCACGCACAATGGGCGCGGGATTACCTGCGTCGCCTCGAAGCCGATCCTTCGCTGCGCACCGACAAGGAAATAACGCGTCTGAGAAATATTATGGTCAAGCGCGATGTGGTGGGGCCGCCCTTTCCCACGGATGATCTATTAGGACTGCTCTTGAACGCCTGCCCGCAAAACCGCATGGCTTTCGAATACCGCATGACGCATCGCCTTCTGTCGAAGAACCTGCCCGCCTTTGCTCAAACCCTGAAAAGGGTCCAGGACTTCCCTGGATACGAGGTTTCTCCGCTGTGGGAGGAAGCGCTCCTTGTCTTCAGCCGTGAGCAGCGAGTACCTGCACTCGAAATCAAGGCCAGGTTCAATCCCGATTTGGTTCAGCGCCTGGATCAAATCTTACAAGCCTATGAGGCCAACGGACACGATGCAAAAGCCACTTGGAACCAATTAAGGTCGAAATATGCCAATAGTTATTTCCTATATTATCTGTGCCATCCCTAAGCTTGCTCGATCAAGCCGCCGAAATATCACCCTCTGGCGAATCGCCCGGCTTGCCCTTCTGATTGCCGCGGCGGCAGCGACGACAGCTTCCGTTGTTTCCGGCGCCGATGAGGCGCCACTCGATGCGCCTGCGCCCCGGATTCAACCCGATTATAGCGACTTAATCATCCCGCCCAACATTGCCCCCCTCAACTTTCAGATCCGGGAACCAGGCTCAGCCTATCGCGTCCGCCTGGAAGCCGACGCTGGACGGCCCGTGGAGGTAACCTCAAGCACTCCAATCATCCAGTTCCCGGGCAAGGCGTGGAGTCAATTGCTCGCCAGCAACGCAGGTCACTCCCTGCGGCTGGATATCTGGATCAAGGGAGCCGACGCGCGCTGGAAACGATTCCAAACCATCACCAACCGGATTGCCGCCGAAACCATCGATCCCGTTCTCATCTACCGGAAGATCCACCCAGCCCACAGCACATGGTCCACGATGGGACTCTATCAGCGCCAGTTGCAGACCTTCGAAGAGACTTCGATTCTCGACAATCAGCGATTCAACGGCGGGTGCTGCCATTGCCATACGTTGCGCAACAATGACCCCAACACGGCCACCATTGCCATTCGCAGCCTCATTTTCAGCAATCAGTTGTTGGTGATCAACAACGGCACTGTCGAAACCATCCTAGGCACGGTGAGTTTCCCGGCCTGGCATCCCAAGGCGCCGATTGTGGCCTCCGAGTTCAGCAAGCCGCATCTGCTGCTGCACACGGCCAGGTTAAATGACATGCGCGACATTATCGAAAGTGAAAGCTGGCTCGGCTATTTCCATCTGGATTCTGGCGCGGTCAAGAGAATCCCGGCGGCGGACAACAGCAAATTGGCGGGGTCCCCGGCATGGTCGGCCGATGGCACATACCTCTATTACTGTTGCGCGCCCAGCCCGCTGGCTGTGGCGACCAACACAATCGAAGACGCCTACCCTCAAATCAAGTACGACTTGATGCGCATCGCGTACGATGTTGCCAAAGACCGCTGGGGCACGCCGGAATTGGTGCTATCCGCGCACACTTTGGGGCTGAGTATTGCCCTGCCACGCTTGAGCCCGGATGGCCGGTGGCTTTTCTTCTGTGGAACCGCTTATGGTTGCTGGCCGACGTACGATCCGGACAGCGACTTGTATGAAATTGACCTCCATAGAGGAGGAAATGGCGCCGAATTTGCCTGGCGCAAGGTTGAAATCAGCTCGCCCGAATGCGAATCCTGGCTGAGTTGGTCTTCGAACAGCCGCTGGGTCGTGTTCAGCACCAAACGCATGAGTCCGTTGTTCAGTCGTCCTCACCTGGCCTATGTCGGCGCTGATGGGCGATGCGGCAAGCCTTTTGTTCTGCCTCAGCGCGATCCAACCTACTACGACTCCCAACTCCTGACCTACACGATGCCGACTCTGGCGACCGGCCCGATGCGGGTTTCGCAGGCGGCGCTCGTTAGAGCAATGAAAAACGAACATCACCGGGAATTGCAGCTCCCATAGAATCATTCATTTGCCCAAAGGATTGGACGTTTTAAATCGTCGTATTCGTTGGAAATGAAATTTGCGAATATGGCGACCGCGCCCGCAAGCCCGCTTGCGCCGCAACAAAACTACNNCGCGCCAACAGCCTTTCAAAGAACAAGCCTGCGTGCGTAATGTAACACACCAGGGAGGGATGGCAAGGTTTTTTTGCCCGCAGATTGCGCAGATTACGCAGAAGAGCGAAGAAAAACGCAACGCAACTCCTGGCGCGGAGAGGAACATTTCCTCTCCCAGGCCGGAACGATTCAGTTGGTTTGGGGAGTGCGGGCTGGTCGCGCTCCCAATATCAAACGAATCGTTCCGGCTGGGGGAGAGGATTCACCCGCATATTTCGCAGCGCGAAATATGCGGGTTAAGGCTTGCCCCGCCATAACCAGGACGGCGGACCTGCCCTCCATAGCCAGGCGACGGGGGATGAGGGTGAGCCAGATTCTCGCCTCTCATTTTGGCCTTGGCAGCCCGCGAAGCCGGCAGCCAATAATTTGTTCACTCCGCTTGGCGTGAGCAGGTCTTGTTTTGCCTGCTTTTCGATCCCAAAGGGATTGCATCGTTCAGCCCAGCGGTTGGCCCGATTCCTAGAGGGCCTACCCTGGGTGGCTGCGTTTAAGTTCCACAACCCTGAAAGGGTTGAATATCAAACAGTTACGAAGCGGATTTAACGGAAATACCCAGCGCGGCAAGAATAACGCAAAGTGCGTAAGCCGCGGAGCCGCAGAGCAACAAACCACTGGGAAGACGCTGGCGCGCGGGCTGGTTAATTGGACTCGTGCGCGAAGCCGTGACGCCATCCTCTCGGCAGCCCCGGCGGGGCGAAAGAAAATAGCCCAGGGCAAAAGCGAGTCGGCGAGCGACGCCCTGGGTTGGCCGGCGCCGTTTCCCCAAGCCCTGAAAGGGCGGCTGAAAGGAATCACGCCCGCCTGCGCCACGCTTCGGCGCGAAAGTATTAGCAACGCCGGGCATTCCGATCCCTGCAATCAAACTTTATCAACCGCAGCCCGAAGCTGCGAAACCGCTTCCGTTAATCCGACAAATTGCATTTCGTTGCTGGAATGTATTGCGGCGAGCGTTTTTTGAAGCTGCTCGAACCGCGTCAATTCAGTTCTCCGCCATCGTTCCAGCACAGCAATGATGCCCGTGACTCCAACGAACAGTGCGACCAAAACGACAAGGGTATAGGTTTCCATTATTCCTCCAACGGTTGGTTGCGATTCCGCAAACAGGTTTTTGAGTCGAGAATCTTCATGGTCGGAGAATATCAAGTCGACCGGCCCTCGTAAAGCGCGTTTTGCGCCTCTTTCCGTCATTGTTCTCTGTCCGTCGCGCCAGCAGCAACCATCTCGACCGAGCAAGAGCAAACACGAAAGGCTGCGAGTCCTCGGAACCACGTAAAACGCTTGGGCGCGCCGGGGGCAGCAGGCGCGGTTTTCGCCGCAAAATATCTGAATTGACGTCCGAAGCGGTGCGGGTTCAATGGCCCGGAGCCGTGGTTAAAATCTGCGTCATTCTGCGTGTTCCGCGGGCAACACCCCGTTCATCCCCTGCCGACGAACAGGGTCATTAAAGCACTAGAAATCACCGATGCCTGCCAATTCCCGCCAGCGTGGGAAGCGGGGACGTCCGAGTCCGGGGTTGTCTGCCAGTGTTTGCAGCGTGGCTTCAACGGTGTTGACGTCTCCTTCCGCCACTTCCGGACCGGCCTTTTGCCGATACCAGTCAACTTGTTTTAGCAAGTCGTCCCAAAAAACATCCGCCCGGCCAATCCGTCCGGATCATGCGTTCGCCTGCCCTCGGGCACGGGAGCGAAGTTGCTCAAAATGTTCCGCGGTGAGGGGCCGAGGCGGTCCACGCACGGCGGCCAGCAGCAATTCCGCCAATTCTTGACTGTCAACTTCGGCGGATCATCCTTGGCCTTCAAATCACGCAAGGCTTCCCGCACCACTTCGTCAGCGTTGGCGTAGCCGCCATTCTGAACCTTTTCGGCTATGGAAGCTTCGAGCTCCTTGCTCAATATCACCTGCATAAAACAACTGTTGCTCAATGCCTGCTCCGTGTCAACCGGCCGGGGACCAGCGGCGCAGATATTTGACTGATACTGTCAGGTCCTTGGGCCAGGGCGCCTGGATTTTCACCGTGTCGCCGGCGCCGGGGCGCTGGAACAGGAGTTGTTCGGCGTGCAGCGCGGGGCGCGAGATCAGGGGGCGTTCGGCGCGGCCGGGCTTGAGATGATAGGCGGGTTTGAGGGTGGACAGCCAGAGGGGCGCGCCCCCGTATTGATCGTCGCCGACAACGGGCAGGCGCAGGTGCTTGAGATGGGCGCGGATTTGATGGGGGCGCGCGGTCATCGGCCGGCATTCCAGCAGCAGGCAGCCCGATGAGAAGGTTTCACGAACGGCAAATTCGGTGCGGGAACGCTTGCCGTTTTGGGGATCGACGCGGAGGTGTCCTGGGCGCAGCGGGTGGGGGGCCAGTTTGGCGTCGCAGGCGAAAGTGCTTTGATTGACAGAACCGCGGACCAACGCCACATAGACTTGGGAGGGGGATTCGGTCCCGAAGAGGGCGGCCAGGGCGATGAGGGTGGGCTTGTCCCTGGCCAGAAGCAGGACGCCGCTGGCGGCGGGATCGAGGCGGTGCGCGTTCATCAGGTAAGCCAGGGACCGCTCCCTGGCCCATGGCGCCTGGCGCTCAATGCCCTGGTGCAGCAACGTCATCAAGCTGGGCCGGGCCGGGTCGGAGCGGTCCGGTGAGACGGGCAGGCCCGCCGGCTTGTCAAGCGCCAGGAGATGGGCGTCCTCATAGAGGACGGGAATTTCCCAGAATTCGGATGTGGCGGGCGAGGAGAGTTTGACGGTCTGGGACACGCCTTAGCCGACGGGGTTGGAGCGCAGGCTGGCCGCCGGGACCAGTCGCAACTGGAGTTCGCGCTCCAGCCATTGTTGGAACGCGGCGATCTGCCGCTGCTCCCGCATCCGCGCCAGGAAATCGGGCATCTCCCGCTGCATCTTGGCGCTGTCCACAGGCAGCCGCTCCCTCACATACACGACAAACCCCCCTTCGGCCGTCGGGACAAATGGCGACGCTTCGTCGGCGGGCAGGCGGAAGGCGACTTCCTGCAATTGCTCGAAACGGCTCCTGTCGGGAATTTGCGGGGGCGGATTGGTTGAGGTCAGAGCGAAGGGGGGAAGTTCAACGGATTTGACATTCTCCGCGCTGCAAACGGCCTCAAAGGTCTTGTCTTGCGGTTGCGCCATGCCGGCCTGGACAGCCGAGGCGAACTTGTCCCCGGCGGCGTGGGCCAGTTCCACGGCCTTGTCCCGGCGGTAATCGGCGACGACCTTGTCGTAAATGACCGAAAGCGCCTGGAGTTGACTCGGCATCCTTTTTTGCAAGCCTACAACATAGACGGAACTCTCGCCCACGAACGCAGTGGAGGCGTAAAGCATCGATCTTGATTTGTCGTCGGGATCATCCTCGCGCATTGCGAAAAGGCTCCTTCGCAAGTTGGCAGGGACTTCCAGCTCCTTTGATCCGGTCTTCTCATCAAAGGGAGCGGTGGTCTTGACGGTGAGGTTCCTGGTTTTGGCGACCGCGGCGAGGTCTCCCGCCGAGTAGGGGTGCTCGTCATCGTGACCTTCCAGCAAATCGGCCAGGACGGAGTTGGCCTCTTTCTTGGCTTCGATGAGGGCCTGGCCCATCCGCATTTGATTCTTGATGCGGGCCATGGCCTCATCGGCGGCCAGAGTCTTCCCGTCCGCGTCATGGAACGCCTCCGCGCCCTGCTGGTGATAGTACTGGTCGGCGCGGTCCTCCAGGTTGGTGCCCAGGACTTTGTCCGCCTGCGCGAAATAATTGGAGCCTTCAAACTGGATGTAGTTGACCTGGATGCGGTCGGGCAGGCGGTAATCGGCCTGGTGTTTGGTGAAGTAATCGCTCAATTCGGCGTCCGTGGGCGCGGTTTGGGCGTAGTAGTTGGTGGCGGGGAAGTTGACCCACTGGGCAACCATTGGCTCGTTTTCGCGGCGGTAGAAGAATTCGGCTTCCTTGGAGGTGATCAGTTTGCCCGACATGCCGACGATGGCTGAGAGGTATTCCTGGCCGCATTGGTGGCGGATAAACCGGTAGAAATCATCGAAGGTGAGGCCTCCCCTTTTCCCGAGTTGATTGATGACAAACTCATTCAATTTATCCTGCGGCATCGCCTGATCCTGGGGAACGCCCATGATCTCCTTGGTGAACCGGGCGGCGGCGTCGAGGGTGACATTGATCTTGAATTCCTTCATTTCCGCGTCCAGCAGGAGACACTGCTCCGCGTAGCCTTCCACCTGCTTTTTCTGGTCTTCGCTGTCGGGCCATTGGCCGGAGCGGAGGAAGAAGAAGAGGCGGCCTTCCCGTTCGGCGGCGAAGAATTGATCGCGGGTGACCGCGACGCCGTTGATTGAGCCAAAGTCGGCGGAGTAATCGCCCGAGCCGCCGCCGCCGCCGCTGCCGAGGCGATTGCGGCTGCTGGGGTTGAAATAGGTGACCAGTGAGATGCTCATGGCCGCTATAATAACCATCCAGAGCCATTGAGTGTGCCGGCGGATTGTGCCAATCATACAAGTATTCCAAGATAATCCAGCGCCCACGTCCCGGCCGTCTTGGCCAGGGGATCAGGCGCATGGGGCGATCTTACGGAAGATATGGCGATGCGCAAGAAAGGAAATGACTTTGGGAAAATGACTTGAATTCCGCGCCGGAACCAGCCAGCATCCGGGCGCGAGGCGGGTCGCGCGATGCGTCCGCCCCGGGAAACATCCAAGATGAAAAAGTTTTTTGCGCTGCTTCTGCTTCCGGTCCTTCTGGCCGGATGCAGTTCAATCACCAATCTAACCCCGTCGCGCTCCTCGCGCGATCCGTCGGGCTTTTACCGGGTCGAGGCCCAGTGGCGGAGCAACCGCCAAGCCATCCGGCCGGAATCGTTCAAACCGCTGGTGGTGATCAATAACGACACCATCCCGATGCGGCCCGTGGCGCTTGTCCAGGACCGCTGGGAGGCCTATATACCCGTCCCGGCCGGCCAGGACGTGGTCCATTACCACTATAAGTTTGATTTCTTGATCAACGCCATTTCCCAGCCGCGCGCCGACAGCCTGATGTCTTCGGACTACTCGTTGAAGATTACCGACGCCAAGTGAGGCTGGGCGCCGCGCGCCTTCAGGGCTGGATCGCTCTGCGCGGGGCGAATGCGGCCTCGTACAACCGCGTGAAGTCGTCCTCCGTGACGGTCCGGGGATTGAAGCGGGCGGTCCATTGTTTGGCGGCTTCGGCCGCCAGCCTGGGAATCGCCGAGGGCGGCACCCCGCAATCAGCCAGAGAGCGGGGCAGCCCTGCAAGATTGAGCAGTCCATCCAATTTCGCCTCCAGACCCGCCGCGCGGCCCGGCTCCAGTTCAGCATAGAGCGCCGTCGCCGCCGCGTTGGCGGCGTTGAAGCGCATGACCGACGGCAGCATCATGCCGACAGCCTCTCCGTGGACGATGTGGTAGTGAGCGGTCAGAGGGTTGGCCGCGGCATGAGCCGCCCCCAACATGCTGTTTTCGATGGCCAGACCTGCCAGGGCCGCTCCCAGCAACATGCCGGACCGGGCTTCCAGGTCCGCGCCCTTTTTCAGCAGGCGCGGGAGGGAGGTTTCGCAAAGGCGCCATGACTCATGTGAAAATGCGAGCGAAATCCCGTTGCGTTTCTTGCTGACAGCGGTCTCCAAGGCGTGCGCCAGCGCGTCGATGCCGCTGCACGCCGCCACGCGCGGCGGCTGGGAAAGGGTCAGCAACGGGTCCAGGATGGCAATGCGCGGCGCCGCTTTGGGGTCGCCACAGGCCATTTTTTGGCGCGTCTTCACGTCCGCGATAAGGGCAAAGGATTGACATTCGCTTCCCGTGCCGGCGGTTGTCGGGATGGCGATGAGCGGCAGCATGGGCCGGGTGGCGCGGCCGACTCCCCAGTAATCCCGCATGATCCCGCCGTTGGTCAGGAGAAAATTGCACCCCTTGGCGGTGTCCATGCTCGAACCGCCCCCCAGGCCGATAATCCCGTCGATCTTCGCGCCGCGGGCCGCGCGCAAACACTCGTCCACGTCCTCCGTCGTCGGATTCTCGCGCACTTTGTCAAACAACACGATCTTGACCTTCGCCCGGCCCAGCGCCCGCCGGAGGCCGTCGAGGTGGCCGGCGGCGACGATGCCGGGGTCGGTCACAACCAGGGCGTTCTTGATGCCGGTTTCGCGCGCCAGCTCTCCAGCGCGTTCGACGGCCTTGATTCCGAAAACAATGCGGGTGCGGGACTGATAGTCAAATGGGATTGGCGGGGCGCCTGACATTCGTTGCATCACAAGTTCAGACGCGGTTGGGCGGCGGCATGTTCATTGGGCAAATTCCACCGCGCGCCGTTTGTAAAGGAACTCGAACATGTTTCCCTCGTGCGGCTGGTCCCAGGAAACGGTCATGGTGGAGAGGGGGCCGATATTCAATCGCTCGATCCGCGGCGATTCCAGCAACGCCCCGATGAAGCCGGGATCGCGCGTGATGGCCGTCACCGCCAGCGAGGGGCCGATCAGTTCCAGCATGGCCGATTGCGGCGCGGTGACGACGCTGGCGTAGGGACAGAGGAACTCGCGGTTGGCCAGCGGCTGCGCGAAGGAATCGCACAGGATGATGCTGGGCCGCAGATAAGTGGCGCCGCCCAGCAGCGCCTTGCGCGGGCCGTTCCTGAACCGCGCCGTGACGTCGATCGCCCCGGGAATCTTCAGACCTTCCTCGATGGCCCCGTCGATGAACTCCGCCATCTTCGGGTTGGCGAAAGCCGCCAGCCTGGCGTTTTCATCCGTGGCGGGCAGGGGAACGACCGGGCCTAGTTTGCGCGACAGGGCGTCTGCGATTTCGGCGGCGTATTTGGGCACGACAATCGCCGAGGCGTTGATGCAACTGCGTCCGCCGTTGTCGCATACCGCCGACGCCATCAGGTCGATGAACTCCGGCCAACGCTCAATCTGGTCGTCGCCAACGAGGATTTTGCTGTAACCCGGACCATGAATCTGAATGGCGGGATTGTTCGCATAAGCGGCGGTCGTGGTCTGGTCGCCAAATATCAGCGCCCGTCCGCAGCCGCGCAGGATTTCGGCCGCGCCCTCGTGGCCGGTGGGATAAAACCCAAAGGCTTCCGCCGGGCATCCCGCGGCGATGAACGCCTGGATGAGCCGATAGGGCGTCCACGGCTCGTCGCGGCCGGGTTTGATGATGACGGGGATCTTCAGCGGGATGGCCGGCAGCCAAAGCGAATTGACGGCTGGGGAATTGCTCGGCATCACCAGACCCAGGGCGGTCGTCGCGGGATAAAAACTCAACCGCCCGGCCGCTCCGGCGTCCAGCACGGCCAGGTCCAGCCCGCGCGTGAGGCCCTTCAGAATGGCCCCCATCTGGGTGAGAGCCTGGTGAATCTTGGCCATGTTCCGGCGGACCATGACATGCGGCAGGCCGCTGGTGGCCGAAAGGGCTTCGATGTAGTCCCGCGGCGACTGCCGCCCGTCGCCAAGAGGCAGGGAGCCGTTGAGAAACTCGGCCCCGGCGCGGGCGCAGATTTCCAGCAACTGCGCGACTGTGAATTTCTTCAAGGCGGCGCGCGATTCGCCGATGCGCGCCAAGTCTTTGCGCACGATGCCCGCGTTGACCTGGCTGACCGTCGCGATCACCCGGCCATCGCGGCAATCGACGACGCCGGCCTTTTCAAGGCTTTCGTAAGCCCGCCCGCCGCGCAAAGCTGGAATGTGAGGAGGCACGTTCATTGTGGCAAATGAATCCGTTCCAAGATATACCGAACACCGCCCAATTCCAGCGCGATTTTCCGCCGAACGGCGCGAAGGGGCATACATAAGCTTTTCTAGCGCAGACTTCCAAGCGCCGGGTTGCATGTCCTTGATTATCAATGATCTCAAGCTCCCCTGGCCCGCGGAAGAACTCCAGCCCCCGCCTTTTTTTGGGTGCACAAGGGTGCATAAGCCTGCATAAACCGCCCAAAATCCCCGCGCCGCAGGCCGGAAAAGCACGCGACTGGA
>PLGF01000041.1 GCA_003138485.1 Verrucomicrobiales bacterium
TCTCCCCCTGGGAGAAGGAACAGATGTCGCGCGGCTCTGGTATTGCGTCCACGCGCCCGGCCAATGCAGTCGCAGGAATTTCAAGTGGACGGCGGATGATTCACCCTCTCCTTGAAGGAGAGGGCAGGGGTGAGGTCAAGCCTTTTCAACTCAATCTGTTCCCAAAACTGTCGGGGATCGCCCTCATCCTGACCTTCTCCCCCTGGGAGAAGGAACAGATATCGCGCGGCTCTGGTATTGCGTCCACGCGCCCGGCCAATGCAGTCGAAGGAATCTCAAGTGGACGGCCGATGATTCCCGCCAACGCCCGCGGATTGTGCTGGCGCGGCCAGGCTTTTTCGGTTAGTGTGTATAAAAGCCCCCGACTTGCGAGGGCTGGAGGTGATAATGCGCTTTAGCTCGCGAACTTGGTTTTTGCTCAGCCTGATGCTCTTTGCGGCCGCCCTTTGGATGTGGCTCTTCGCGGAGAGGTTCTCAGCCGCTCACAGCCGCGATGCCGCGCATGCAGCCTCCGCCCATCCCGCGTCGCCCGCCGTTGCGCCATCGACGAATGCTTCCAACAAGCCCCACAGTGCCAAGCCTGATTCATATCGGTTGACCAACACGCGTCAAACCGTCGATCAGTTGGCTCGCAACAGCCACGCCCTGATTTTGCGGAACGCTCTGATTGACACGGCGTTGCCGGTGCGGATGGCCATTCCCAAGCATCTGCGTTCCAAGGGCGCGCCCGGCAGCTATATCGTCCAATCCGACCGTCCGTTGGACAAGGACTTTTACGTGGAATTGAAACGGGACGGGGCGAGTTACGTGGGATACATTCCGAATAACGCGGCGGTGGTGCAAGCCACGCCCGAGCAGGCCAAAGAGATGGCGCAGGACCCGGCGTTCCAGGCGGTGCTTCCCTACGAACCGTATTACAAGCTGGACTCCACTCTCCTGCCGGCGGCGGTCGAACAGGAGCCGGAGACCAACGCTTTGCGCGTGACGACCTTCCCCGGCCAGCGCGACGCGGCGCTGGCGGCGTTGACCGCGATGGGGGCCACGGTGATCGGCGAGGACAGGAGCCCCTTTGGCCCCACATTGATTGTGAAAGCGCCTCCCGGCAGTCTGGCGGCGGTGGCGCAGTTGCCTTTGGCGCAGGAAATCGAGGTCTATTCTCCGCGCCGCCAATTGAATGACTTGACCCGCGTGCTGCTGGGCGTATCCACGGACACCCTGAGCAATACGCCCAATTACCGCAACCTGACGGGCACCAACATCTGGCTTAACATCAACGACACCGGGGTCGATGCCACGCATCCGGACCTGGCCGGTCGGGTTTTCGGAGTGCTGACCGATAATGACGGGCACGGCACCCATGTGGCCGGAACTATTGCCGGCAGTGGGGTGGAATCCAAGACGGTCAGCAATTATGTGTCCGGCTCCATCATCCCCGGCGCGGATTTTCGGGGGATGGCGCCGGAGGCGAACTTGTATGTTCAGAACGTGGATTTGCTGCTGGGTCCGTTGGTATCCGACGCGTATTTGCAATCCAACGCCTCCTATTATCTATCCACCAACGCCGCAGGCGGCACCAATGGCGGTGCGCTCACCAACGGCTTTATTTCCAACAATAGTTGGGGGTATCAGAGTCAAGTTTATGACATGAACGCCGCCAGCTACGACGCGGCGGTGCGGGACTCGCAGCCCGCCGTTCAGGGCGAGCAGGCGATGCTGTATGTCTTCGCGGCGGGGAACAATGGGGGCGGATCGGGGACGGGCCTGGATGGCCTTGAGGGCACCGTCACCTCGCCCGCAACGGCCAAGAACGTCATCACCGTCGGCGCTATTGACAGCCCGCGTTTCATCACCAATGAAGTCAGTTACGACGGCGTCACGACCAATGAGGTGTTTTACGGTTCCACGGACAACAGCAACCTGGTGACGTTCTTTTCCAGTTGCGGCAACGTGGGCGTCGGAACGGAGGGGGAGTTTGGGCGGTTCAAGCCGGATGTCGTCGCGCCGGGCGTCTTTACCGTTTCCTGCCGCGCGACCGACTACGTTGACCCTACATATGAGACGACGGTCGATTTTGAGGACATACCGGACCAAATCGTTAATCCCGGCAGGACGAACGTGACGACGATTCTGCTGCCAGCGGATGTCGTTTCGGCCATTATTCAGCTTGTGCCCAACGCGCAATCGCCCAGCCAGAACCTGTTTTCGAGGCTGCTCATCCAGGCCGGGGTGACCGACCCGCCGACCGGCGCGGAATCGACCAGTCCGACGACGGTCGCCAGCGGCCTGATTCCGCTTTCGCAGTGGTACGTGGCGGTCATCAATCCCACCAATCAACCGATTTCCTACGATCTGGAAGTCTATATGTTCTCGACGAACACGGAAGGAGATTATTTTACCGTGTTGAGCAACATGAACAACGCTTTGCGGCCCTATTATCGTTATGAGACGGGCACGAGTATGGCCGCCGGAGCCGTGTCGGGCGTGCTGGCGCTGATGCAACAGTTTCTGCTGACGAATTATCCGGGCAATCCCAATCCGAGTCCGGCGCTGCTCAAGGCGCTGTTGATCAACGGCGCGCAGTCGCTGGGGACCCCTTATGATTACGACACGCAGCCGCCCGGCGGCAACGAGCAGGGCTGGGGCCTGGTGAGCCTGACGAACAGCCTTCCGCCTACCTTGTCCAACACCCTGTGGTTCGTTGACCAGAGTCCCGCCAATGCGCTTTCCAGCGGAGAGTATTCCACTTACAGCGTCAATTCCAGCGACACCAACGTGGCCAATTACCCCTTGCGGGTGACGCTGGTGTGGAGCGATCCGCCCGGCAACCCGGCGGCAGGCATCGCGCTGGTCAACAATCTGGAATTGACAGTCTTGGACGCCAGCGGGACGAATGTGTTTGTCGGCAACAATTTCGGGGCGGGCAATACGTTCACGCAACTGAGCAGCCCGACCAACATGGCTCCCAGCGACGTGATTAACAACGTCCAGAACGTCTATATCCCGCCCGGTCCGACGCCCTTGAAGTGGCCCCTGAAAGTCATCGTCAACGCCGCGCGGGTCAACGTCAACGCCGTCACGACCCAGACCAATCAAATCGCGCAGGACTTCGCGCTGGTCGTCTCCAGCGGCGCCCCGGCTTTGACCAGTCCGGTGGCCGTCCTTACCAGCGGGATCAGCACGGCGACCAACGCGCTGGTCACGGTTGTCAACAGCGGGGTGGCGCTGATGCACCAGCGCGTGGGCGCCAATGAGCCGAATTTGTATAACTACACCACCGGCGCGACCAACGGCGCTCTCTCGCAGTGGCACTTTTTCGTTTTTACGAACAACCAATTCATTGGCGCCATTAAGGCGACCAATGTCATGTTCGCCACCTTTTATCCGCCCAATCTGTCCCGACCGCGCAACACGGATGCCGACATTGACCTGTATGCCTCGGAAAAATCCGGTTTGACCAATCTTATTCCAATAGTGATACGCAACGCCCAAAAATCGCTAAACCGAGGCGGCAATGAATTCATCATTTACAGCAACTCGACTCCCAACGCGGTCTATTACATCGGCGTCAAGTCTGAAGACCAGCAGGCGTCGGACTTTGGCTTTTTCGCGGTGGCGCAGGAGCAGCCCTTCAGTTTGAACGGGCTAAACGGCGTCACCGGCATAGGCACTCCCCTTCCGATGGCTATTCCAGACGGTTCCTACGATGACCCCGCTTATACGAATGTGCTGGCGGTTGTTCCCAGTTCCCTCCCGATACGCAAGGTGGTGGTCACAAACGCTGTAACGCACGCCGATCCGGGCGATTTGGCGGGGACCCTGACTTTGTTGGGCACCCAGACAACTGTCTTTCTTAACAACCACACCGGAGAGGCGCCGGGATTTTCCTATGCCTACGACGATATGCCTGAAAGCCCGAACTCCGGCACGACGCCCACCGATGGCCCCGGGACATTGCGCAATTACATCGGACAGCAGGGGGGGGGAATATGGATGTTGACCGAGGTTGACAACGCCAGCGGGGCCGATGGCAGCGTTACGGCTTACAGCGTCACAGTGTCCCCCAGTCCGCCCACCTACGGCCCCATCGTCATCACGATTCCGGGGGGCGGAGCGTGGTATAACTACGTGGTTGTGCCGAACGACGCGATTTATTTGACAAATGTGGTGCTCTTTACAAGCGTCGCCGGCGCCGGGCCGGTGGGCATTTACATGACCGACACAAACTATGTGTCACCCGCCGATCCGGATGGCACCAATGGGATCGTCGCCCCGGGCGGCTACCTGCTGGTTGGGACCAACAACACTTACAACCCGCCGCTGACCGGCGGCACCTGGTATTACGGCATCTTCAATTTTGGAACGGAGGCGCTGACGCTGACCAATTACATCTTCTTCGATGAGAGCCTCACGCCGAACCTGATCCAGACTTACAGCAACAGCGTGCCCGTGTCGCTGACCACGGACGGGACGACCGCCTCGCAAATCTGCATGACCAATGGGGTGGGGCAGTTGGTGGATTTGCAAGTGGGGCTGTGCGTCGCGGACACGAATCTGGACGATCTCTCCATTCGTCTGGTCAGTCCGCAGGGAACCAGCGTGCTGCTTTTTGAAAACCGCGGCGGACTGCTGGCCAGCAACCTGGGGATGGTATTGACGAGCACCAACTCGACGAACTCCTTCACGAATATCATCTACACCGTCTTCACGGAGAACACCAACCAGGCCAAGACCCCGATCAAGTTCGCCCCGCCGCCCTACGCCTCGACCAACGGCATCAGTTCCACCAACACCATCATCACCTCCACCGGCTTCGAGGGGATCACCAACGGCACCTACACCAACGGGCAGGCCATTGGGGGGAGCGGATGGACCGTCGAGACCAACCAGGTTGGCGTGATGAACGACCCGCATAATGCGCACGCGGGCAGCAATTTCCTGGCGCTGACCACCGGGCGAATCGCACAGACCTTCGCCACCGTGCCCGGCACAACCTACGAATTGCACTACTTCGTCCGCTCCCCGCAGATCACCGATTGGTGGCCCGCGGACGACACGCTGGCCGATATTGTCGGCGCCAATAATGGAACGGTACCCTATCCCGGTCCCACTTATGACGTGGGCGAAGTGGGCGACGCGTTCACGTTCAACGAGGGCAACGAAATTGATTTCGGCACGAACGCCGCCAATTTCGGCACGAATGATTTCACGGTCGATTTTTGGATTAAACAACCGACCGACGCAACCAACCTCTACGGCGTTCTTGAAAAGAGGGTGACCTGTGGCAACTTATTCGCTTTTCTTGATATTCATAGCGGACCTGAAGAGGGCCTTCCCACTTCCGGGCCGGGTCGAATGTTTATTGACTTTTCCGGTAATGCCGCAGCAGGCTACGTTGTTCTGATCGATACAAACAAACAAGTAAATGACGGAGTTTTTCATCATGCCGCTTTTGTCCGGAATGGTCTGACCCTTGCGATTTATATCGACGGCTTCCTGGATACCAACATGATTACCTCCGGAATAGCCAATCTAACCAACCCCAATACGTTTAGGGCGGGACAAAGCGTTTGTGTCGGAATGGACGGCTCCGTTCCATTTGAGGGGGATCTGGACGAACTGGACTTGTGGAGCCGCGCGCTGTCTCCCGCCGAAATCCAGGCCATCTACGACGCCGGCAGCCAGGGCAAGTACAACACCAATTCGCTACTGCCCAACCTCCAGGTGTCAATTGACGGGTATCTCACCAACAGGCTGATCCTGACGAACTTTACCGGGGGATGGCAGGCCTGCACCAACAGCTTCACGGCCACCAATGCCCAGACCACTATCGAACTGGCTGGCAACACCTTGAGCGTCCTGCTGGACGATGTCTCACTGGTCGAGCTGCCCAGCACCAACTACAACAACTATTATCTGGCCGAGGAACCGCTGACCACGTTCGTCGGCGAGAATCCGACAGGCTGCTGGACGTTGCAGCTTTGGGACACGCGCAACGATTCGCTTCTGCCCACCAACGGCGTGCTCCTGAGTTGGAATTTGCAGATGACGATCTCCTCGACGAACGTCAATCTCATCGTTCTGACCAATGGCATGACTTACACCAATGCCGCCACCAATGCCTACCAAAACATCACCTACTTCGCCGTGGATGTTCCTACAACGGCCAATTTCGCGACCAACATATTGACCGCGGGCGGCGCGATTCCGCTGAATCTGCTCTTCAATCAAACTCAGTTGCCCACCGGCCAATTGCCGGGCGATTATGCGTTGTTGGCCGGCGTGACCCAAGTCGGCGGACCCGGAACCAACACCCTGTCGTCCCAGGGCGCGCCGCCGCCGCTGCTGCCGGGACGGCGCTACTACCTGGGAATGCAGAACAATGGGACGGTCAACGAGCAGTTTACACTGAAGGTGCAATTCGACATTGCCACCAACCAGATCATCCCGCTGACCAACAGTATCGCCTACACCAACGTGTTCACCAACGCGCCGCAGTATTACTCGTTTGCCGTGCCCAGCAACGCCACGCTGGTCACCTTCCAGGTACTCAATCCGACCAATGCCGAACTGGACCTTTATGCGCGCGAAGGATTGCCCGTGCCCGGCCCGTTTAGTTTTGATTACGCAAGCCGCGTCGCGGACACAAACGACCAATTCATAGTCGTAACCACCAATTCACTGCCCGTGCCGCTGCCGGTTCCGAGCACCAATGCCGTGCTGCCGCCGCCCGCGTCGAACATCTGGTATCTGGCCGTCTATAATCCCGCCGCCGTGACAAACGCGGGCTACACGATTCTGGCGACATACGTGGTCAATGGCGGGATGGACGTGATTCCTCTGGCGAATGCCATTCCATACACAAACAGCCAGCCTCCCGGCTTTCCCACCAACCTTGTGTATTCGTTCACGGTGACCAGCAACGTGGCGGGCGTTGATTTCTTTGTCACGAACACCAGCGGTTTCGGCAACGTGCAGTTGTTGGTCGGCGACGGAACGTTCCCCACGCCGGGAAGCTCGTATTCCGGCAGCTTCAATGCCGGAACGGCCGTCCAATTTGTGCAGATTGGGACCAATGCCGACCTCCCGTCCGTAGAGGGGACCTGGTATTTGGCGGTGCCGAACACCTACAGTAACGCGGTCGGATACACGATCACCGCCGCGGTCATTACCAACTCCGCGCCCGTCACCAATGCGCCGCTTGTGCTCTCCGCGCTCTTGAGTTCGCCTGCCGGCGTTTTTAGCATGACTTGGAACTCCCAGGCCGGCAGGGTCTATTCCATCGACGTCTCGACCAATCTCACCCAGTGGACGCTGGTGACCAACATAACGGCCACCTCGGCGGAAACCTCCTACTCCGACGCGGCCCCGATGCACTCGCAAATAGCGCGCTACTTCCGCCTCAGTTCGCCGTAGCGTCACAGATTTTACCAGAATTTCAGCGCCTTGCTGGACGGCGGCGAGGGGAATTACTGTTTGGGCGGCGGGGGCAGGGTCTTGGCAACCTGGTTGACGGCTTGTTGAAGCGTCAGATGCTGCGGCCCGTTTTCCAGTTCGGCCAGAGTGCCCGATACGTCGGCGGTCGCGGGAGAGGTTCCTTGCACCATCCACGTCCCGCCGCTGGCCGAAACCACCAAGGCGGTCCCCGGAGCCATCGCGGTGACAAAGCTGCCGTCATCCGCGTAGGAGGCCAGTTGGCCATTCGGGGCCGACGCGGTCACGGCCAGCACGCCAGGATAGGCGGCGGGATAGGTGTCTTGCGTGCCGGGCGTATTTCCCGCGGCGGCGACGACTTGAATGCCTTTTTGGGTCGCTTCCTGGATCAAACTTCCCAAGAGTTGACTGTTGCCCGTGCCACCGGAACTGACATTGATTGGGTTGGCGCCGGCGTTAATGGCCGCGAGGATTCCTTCCATGAGATCGTAGCTCGTGGTGCTTTCCCCACTTCCCGGATAAACGATTACCGGCTGAATCATGCTGGGATTGGCGGACATGGCGCCCAACATGGTTTCGAGCATGCTGGTCCCGTGCGACGGCTCGTCGGCGGAGGCCTCCGCCTGGCCCACGACATTGATCGGCGTGAGCATGTATTTCTGGAACTGATCCGGCGCATCAATGGCAGTATCGACCAACCCGACTATCGGGCCATTGACCACTGGCTGCGGGTTCAAATTAAACAGTTGCCCAGCCGGCGGCGACACTTGCGTCATTAGCGCCGGCACGGGAGGATCCACCACGTAGTTGCCATCCGCGGCGGCGACCGATGGGTCCGCGGCGAGCGATTGCAAGCCGGCGGCCGCTCCGGCGCCGTCGTCGAACTGAAGCCGGTAGAGGCCGATTCGGTCATCGCGCCCGACCACTTTCGCGCCCAGTTTTTTGGCCAGTTGATCGATGGTGTTGGTGTCGGCGCCGTGTTTGAGTTTGACCAGGTCTTCGTTGGCAATCCGGTAATCGCGCTTCGCCGCCTTGATCAATTGCGTCGCCGCCCCAGGCGCCGTTCGGTAAACAAACAACTGGTAAATGCCGTTGGTCCGGTCCTTTCGGTAATTGAGGGCGCCCAGCAGCCGGTGCAAGGCTTCCTTCTCCGGCAGCCCCTTGAACTTGACTGAAATGGAGTTCGACGCGCCCGGGTCCACATACACCTTCCAGCCGGTCGCGTTGGCGATGTTCGTCAGAACCGTCAGCAGATCGCTTCTTTGGATGTCGGCATCCACTTGATTCTGATTGGCGCGCCAATTCAGAGAATCCTTGGCGCCGACGGGAGCCGCCGCCAGTATCAAGGCGAGGCAGACGAGGCCGGTCAACCATCTCGCAATCTTGTTCATCCACCTAAATACTACAGGCAACCGGCCCGGATGGCAATCCATTGCCGCCTGCCGGAAAATAGTTTCATTGAAATTGGGCGGCCTGCCGGGCATCCTTGGCCAATGAAATGGTTTTCGATCATCGTCCTGCCCGCGTTTCTCGCGCTGGCTGGATGCAACAAGAAGATGCCGCCGGCTCCCGCTTCGGAGGCCATCGAGCAAGACTATCCGACCCGCGCGCAACCCAAGCTGCAGAGCCTCCGCCTCTGGATAGGGCCGGAGGAAGTGACGGCGGAAATGGCGTTGACGCGTGAACAGGAGCAAACCGGCCTGATGTTCCGCACCAACATGAATGAAAACGCCGGCATGATCTTTGTTTTTCCCCAGCCGATCCGGGCGGCCTTTTGGATGAAGAACACCATCCTGCCGCTTTCGGTGGCGTATATCGACCCGGAAGGCGCCATCGTGGAAATCCATGATCTGGAACCGCAAAACACCAACGCGGTCGTCGCCCAGTCCGATAACATCCTCTATGTCCTGGAAATGAACCGAGACTGGTTCAAGCGCCATCGAATCGAGACAGGCACCTACATCCGCTCCGAAAAGGGAACGTTGACGGACACCTTTTTTCGGCGGAATCAGGCCCAATAGCCCGCTGCCATGAATTCGAAGTCCGGGCAATTGTTCGCTGAGGCCCTGCGCTACATTCCGGGCGGCGTCAATTCGCCCGTCCGCGCCTTTCGGGCCGTTGGCGGCGAGCCGTTTTTCGCTCAGAGCGCGAAGGGGGCGCATGTTTTTGATGTCGATGGCAATGATTATATCGACTACGTCGGGACGTGGGGGCCTGCCATCCTTGGGCACGCGCCGGCCAAGATCATCCAGGCGGTCAAGTCGGCGGCGGAGCAGGGGACCAGTTTCGGCATTCCCAACCCGCTGGAAGTGAAAATGGCGCGTCTGGTGTGTGGCGCCGTGCCGGGCGTCCAGAAGGTGCGGATGTGCAATTCCGGGACGGAAGCCTGCATGTCGGCCATCCGGCTGGCCCGAGGATTCACCGGGCGCGACAAGATCATCAAGTTCGACGGATGTTACCACGGCCACGCGGATTCGCTCCTGGTCAAGGCCGGCTCCGGCGCGCTGACCTTTGGCACTCCCGATAGCGCCGGGGTTCCGTCCGCGTTTACGCAGCACACCATTGTGCTGCCCTTTAATGAAACCGATCCCGTGCGAGCTGCCTTCGCGGCGAATACGGGCCAAATCGCCGGGGTGATCGTCGAACCGGTTCCCGGCAACGCCGGCCTGTATCTGCCCAAACCGGGTTACCTGGAATTCCTTCGTGACGTTACCGCGCACAACGGAAGCCTGCTCATCTTCGACGAAGTGATGACCGGCTTCCGCCTGGCGTTTGGCGGCGCGCAGGAACGTTTCGGGATCCGGCCGGACTTGAGTTGCTTTGGGAAAATCATTGGCGGCGGGCTGCCGGTTGGGGCTTTTGGCGGCCGGGCGGACATCATGGACATCCTGGCGCCGCTTGGGCCGGTCTATCAGGCGGGCACGTTGAGCGGGAATCCCGTCGCGATGGCCGCGGGGATTGCGGCGCTGGAGGAATTATCGGACGGCAAAGCCTACGCCAAACTTGAAAAACTGGGCGCGGCCCTGGAAAGCGGGATGAGGGAAGCGGCGGGAATGGCGAAGATACCCGTCCAATTCAACCGCATCGGCTCGATGTTTTGCTGCTATTTTGTTGACTGCCCGGTGCATAATCTCGCCGACGCGATGAAGAGCGACCGCGGCCGCTTTGCAAAATACTTCCACGGCATGTTGGAGCGGGGGATTTACCTGGCGCCCTCGCAGTTTGAGGCTGGCTTTATTTCCACCGCCCACAGTGCGCGGGACATGGAGAAAACGACGCAGGCGGCCCGGAATGTTTTCCGCGCACTGGCGTCATAAATCACAAGCCAATATGCGCGTACTTGCCATCGATCACGGAAGCAAGCGGGTGGGGCTGGCCCTCAGCGATCCAACCGGGACCATCGCCCTGCCGCTGGAATACGTTCCCGCCCAGCCGGCGGCCAATCTCCTCAGCCGCCTCCAGGCCATCGTCTCCGAACGCGAAGTCGCCGAAGTGCTCGTCGGCATCCCGCGCAACATGAACGGCACTTATGGCCCTGCGGCGGAAAAAGCGCGGGAGTTTGTCGCCGCACTCGAACAAGTATTGACAGTGCCGGTGAAGACATGGGACGAACGCCTGACCTCCGTCCAAGCCAACCGCTTTCTCATCGAAACTGGGATGCGGCGCGAAAAACGCAGGGAGCGGGTGGACGAGACAGCCGCCGCGCTGCTGCTGCAAAGCTACCTGGATCATCCGGGCCGATGAAACTCAAGCTCACCATCGCCTACGACGGCGCGCCCTATGCTGGCTGGCAGGCGCAAAAAACCGGCCTTGGCGTCCAGCAGCGGGTCGAGGAAGCTGTGGCCAAAATCTTCCCCGGCGCCGGCCGCTTGCGCAGCTCCAGCCGGACCGATACAGGCGTGCATGCGCTGGGCATGGTGGCGCAGGTCGAAATCCCCGACGCGGATTTGAAGATGCCGCCCGCCAGGGCCGCACTGGCCATCAACGCCCATCTCCCGCGCGACATCCGCGTCATGGCGGCAGCGCGCTGCCGCGCGGGGTTCGACGCCCGCTTCGACGCCAAACGCAAGCAGTACCGATATTTTATATGGATGGGGGCCGCCATGAATCCGCTGCTGCGCCACCAGGCCTGGCACGTCACCCGGGCGCTCGATCTGGGCGCGATGCGGGCGGCGGCAAGACACTTTTTGGGCCGCCACGATTTCAAATCGCTGGCCGGAACGCGCAATTACGAGATGAGTTCCACCGTGCGCACCTTGGCGCGCTGCGACCTCAAGCGCCAGGGGCCGCTCCTGACTTTCGTCATGGAGGGGGACGGTTTTCTTTACAAAATGTGCCGCGGCATCGTGGGGACACTGGCCCAAGTGGGGCAGGGGAAGATTGCCTCCGGCGACATCACCGCCATTCTGGCGCGCAAAGACCGCCGTGCCGCCGGGATGACGGCTCCCGCCCACGGCCTGGTATTGTGGAAGGTTTATTATTGACCTGTGAATGTCGTCTTGGTTGAGCCGGAAATTCCGCCGAACACCGGAAACGTCGCCCGCCTCTGCGCCGCGACCCGCGCCACGCTGCATTTGGTCGAGCCTTTCGGCTTCCAGCTCGACGACCGCCAGCTCAAACGGGCGGGCCTGGACTATTGGCGGCATTTGGACTGGCATCGCTGGCCGGATTGGCCGGCGTTTGCGAAGCAACTTCCGCCCGACGCGCGCCTCTGGATGATCGAATCGCACGGAAAACGGCATTACGCGGAGGTTGAATATCGGCCCGATGATTTCCTGGTTTTTGGGCGCGAAACCGCCGGCTTGCCGCAAAAAATCATCGAGCAGCATCCCGGCGCATGGCTGCGTGTGCCCATGTTTCATCAGCAGGCGCGCTCGTTGAACCTGTCCAATTGCGTCGCCCTGGTGCTTTATGAGGCCCTGCGACAGCAAGGCTTCACCGGCGAGATTTGACTCGCCAACTCCTCACGCCAATCGTAGCGTTCCGCGGAGAACGGGCGATTAGCGCAGTGGTAGCGCAGCAGCTTTACACGCTGTGGGTCGGGGGTTCGAATCCCTCATCGCCCACCATTCGACCATCGTGATTCCATCCATGAAAGGTGGCCCGGGAACGACAGGTTGTTCATCGGCCGCCCGGCGGGAAAGAGGGGGTGTTTTAACGGCGTTGTTTATCACAGGGTTTGCAACCTTCGTGAATCTTTACGCCACCCAACCCCTGTTGCCGCTGTTCAGGGAGATATTCCGCGCCTCCGAATTGCGGGTCAGCCTGACCGTCAGCGCCCCCATATTGGCGGTGGCGTTATCCGCGCCCTGGCTGGGGCTACTGGCCGATTCTCTGGGGCGCAAGCGGGTCATTGTCGCCTCCATGCTCGGCCTGGCCGTTCCAACGGCCCTAGCGGCCACGGCGTCGAATCTGCACCAACTGATCGCCTGGCGCTTTTTTCAGGGTTTGTTTACTCCGGGAATCATTGCCGTGGCGATGGCTTACATCAGCGAGGAGACTCCGCGGCCGCTGGCCGGCTCAACGATGTCAATCTATTTGACCGGCGGGGTCGTCGGCGGGTTTTGCGGGCGATTTGCCTCGGGCCTGATCGCCGCGCGGTGGGGATGGCGGGCTTCGATGGTGACGTTGGGCCTGGCAACCCTCGCCGGCGCGGGGCTGACTTGGTGGATTCTGCCGCGCTCGACAAAGTTCGTCCCGCATCACAACGCCGCTGAATCGGTCGCCTCGCTGCGCGCCCATCTGCATAACCCGCAACTCCTGGCCACCTACGCGGTTGGTTTCAACGTTCTGTTTTGCCTGGTGGGTGTTTTCACCTACGTGAATTTTTATCTTGCGGACGCGCCGTTTTTCCTTGGCCCCACCGCGCTCGCCGCCATGTTCGCCGTCTATTTGATTGGAGCGGCGGTAACGCCCTATTCCGGGCGGCTGCTGGACAAACTGGGCAGCCGCCGCGTGTTGATCGGGGCATCGACAGTCGCGTCGGCAGGTGTATTATTGACCTTAATCCATGCCGTGCCTGTTGTGATAGCGGGCCTGGCGCTGGCGGCTGCCGGGGCGTTTGCGTCCCAGGCTGGCGCTTCCAGTTACGTGGGCGAGGTGGCCGGAGCGGCCCGCTCCTCCGCGGCGGGCCTTTATGTGGCCCTTTATTATCTGGGCGGCTGCGCCGGTTCCGTAATTCCCGGCCTGTTCTGGAAGGCGGCAGGATGGCCCGGCTGCGTCGGCCTGATGGTCTGCATGCAAGGCGTGATAGCCCTGATCGCAAGCCAAGCCTGGAGGGAGAAATGATTGCGCGTTGGTCCGTGGTCCTGCCGGACTAATGAATGGTCCGCGGACCAAAGGCATAGAGTGCAGTCTGGGTGCGGAGGTAGAGCTTGTCCCCGACCAGAGCCGGCGAGGCGAAAATGCGCTCGCCAAACTCGGCCTGGTGCAGGATTTCAGGTTTCTCACCACCGGCTTTGACCACTGTGAGTTTGCCGGCCAGTGAGGCGATATAAATCCGCCCGCCACCGGCCACCGGCGAGGAATAATAATCCCCCGGTGCGTCCAATCGCTCCTGGGTGTAATAGGGCGCGCCAGTCTTGGCATCCACCGAGGAAAGCATGCCACCGTTCTTGATTAGGTAGATCCGTCCGTCGTAGAAGAGCGGCGAAGCGACATAGGGCAGGCCGCGGGTGAACTTCCAGGCTACGTGGCTCTGGGTAATGTCTCCACGGCCTCCCGGCTTGACGGCCACAAGGAGGTTCTCGCCTTTTGCCGAATTCTCCTGAAGCGCATCCCATTCGGCTTTGTCAATCTTCCCGTCGCGGTTCAAGTCGAGACCGCGCAGGAACCCTCCGATGGTGGGGTCGAGTTTAGCCAGGATAACCGCGCCATCTTTGTCCTTGTCATACGCTTCCAGAAACTTCTCCCAAGTCGGCCATGGAGAATCGGCCTTGCCGTTGGCCCAGGCCGCGAAAAAAAGCACTCCATCGCCCGCCACTGGCGTCGTGCAGGCAAACGACGCGGTGCCCTGGACCACCCAGTCTTCCAGTCCGGTCGTGAGCGCGTAGCCTTTTAGCCGAAGAGACCCGGGGATGATCACCTCATCGACATCCTTGTTCCGCCAGAAGATGGGTGTGCCAAAGCTGCCGTGCGCGTCCGGGCGCGGGGTTTCCCAAGCTGTCTTGCCCGTACGCAGATCCACCGCGAGCACGGATGATCCCTCGAACTGGTCGCGGTTGATCACGACAAGGTTGTCCGCGATGAGCGGTGAAGACGCGGTGCCGTATCCGCCGGCACTGAAGGGGACCGGCAGAGGATGGCGCCAAAGCTCCGTGCCGTTGCGGTCGTAGCAAATCAGCCCGAAAGAGCCGAAATAACTCACCAACCGCTGACCATCGGTGGCGGGTGTGGGAACCGCGGGGCTGCTCTCGGTGCTGTGAAAACTCTCGAGTTTGTCAGGCTTCAGTCCCCGAGACCAGGCTAGTTTGCCGTCCTGGCGTTGATAACAGCGGGTTTGCAGTTCACCGTCGATGAACGTCGTCAGAAAAACCTGATCGTCCCAGATGCACGGTGAAGATGGCGACCAAGGCACCTGGACCTTCCACAAGACCGAGTTGGTGGGACTGATATCGATGGGCGGCGTGGCATCCTCGGCGACCCCCGAACTGTTGGGGCCGCGAAACGCCGGCCAGCTTGGAGGAGTCGAGCCGCCGGCTGCGCAAGCGGTGGCCGCCACGATTAGACTCAGCAATGCATGAAATTTCATAATTTAAAGGCAACGACTGAACGGGACGTTACACCGCGCGCTGAGGTCTGGCAACGCCTTTGGGTCAAAGGGGGTTTTGCCTGAAAGGATTACCCGAACCACGGGAGAATTGATTAAACATAACATACATTGTGCGAAATAGTGTCACACACCGGCAGGATATCTTCCGGTGTTGAACCATTCGAAACGGATGGAAAGGCATTTGCGCTCCAAGTCGGTTCAATATATCCCCCACAAATGCCGCAGGCCATGGCGACTACCGGACCCTGAGCGATCGAACGAGTTTCTTCGGGGCTCAATTCGCCTTGTTCAATTTGCCTCGCAACTGAACCGCTCGCACGTCACCCAGCCATCGCCGCGCACGATTTCAAAGCCGGCCTCGACCACATCCAGATACATATCCATGCTGAATTGCTCCCGGCCGGACAGTAGGCGCAGGAAAACCATCATGTCCACGTTCAAGCTGCCTGCGTCCTGCAATCGGGCGCTCTTTCCGTGCGGCGCGAAGCTGTAAACATAATAGCCAGCCGGAGCGTTTGTGCCGGCCCAAAGGTCGAAAGTAACGCCGTCAGCAACCGTGATATTGGCCGAAACCATCTTCCCAATCGGCGTGGAATTATTCCCCGCCCAAACCATGACTTCCAATTCCGGCCATGAACGTTTGTCGTCATGCCGCAGGAACAAGTCGTAGGCGAAGTCGCCGCGCAGATGGTCCCCGCCGCACCTGTAGGAAAACGAACACGGAATGGCGGTCGTGCCGGACAATTTCCTGGGAAACAAATTGTCGCCCCCCGGATTCCAGCCGTAATGCCAGCCGCGAATACTGGCCGGATAGCCGTAAAGTCCGTTGGTCAAAAAATTAAAACTGGCCGTCCATTGGGGCGCTTGGCCCCCGCCCGGCTGCCAGCCGATGACACTGCCATTGAAATTATTGTTCCATGCCACATAGGGCTGGAAAATTCCATATGACTTGCCATCCTCTGTTTTTAGCGCCACGGAGGACCTGGCAGGTTCGCTTTCTTGTTCCGGCGGCGCCTTGCCCGTCAGCGCGCGAAAAGTTTCCGCGGCGATCAGTTTGGCGCCTTGGTCGTTGGGGTGAACGGTGTCGGGAAACAAATCCGCCTTTCCGGCCAGCGCCGAATACAAATCAATCACCTTGACGCCGGTTTCGTCGGCCACGGCGCGAATCATCGGAATGATCTCATCGCGAATCGTTTTGTCGTTGATGCCCCAGCGGCCGGGAAAATCCGGCGTCGGATAGCAGATGAAAATTTTCGCCGCCGGATTGGTTTTGCGAAACGCGGCAATCATTTCCTTGCAATCGCCGATGAAATCGGATTTGAACTGCCAATTATTGACGGCGTTGGACGCCTCGATGCTGCCGTCCCCGGGATGTTTGCTGTCATTCGCGCCGAAATCAATGACGACGATGTCCGGTTCAAACGCGAGCGCGTTGGTGTAGGGCGGCTGCCGGATGTAGGGAAAATCGCCGCGGTGCAGCAACGTCGTGGCGCTCACGCCGAAGTTGCGCACGTCATAATTTGTCCCCAGCCAGTGTCCGAGCTTCGCCGGATAGCTCTCCTGCAAACCGTAGCCGTACGTTATGCTGTCGCCCACGCATGCCACGCGCACGATATCAGCGGCGGCAAAGTGGCCGATGAACAAAATCGCCGCCAAACCGCCTCGCATAAGGATGGTTTTCTTTTGCAGGCTCATAAGATTTGAAGAGTCGTCTCTATTTCTCCGCCGGATGTCGCGCGACGAACTGCCGATCAGCATCTCAAAGCTGTCCGGGTGCGCCACCCAGCCGTTTCGCGCTGGATCATAATAAGGTGCCCCTTATTGTCCAGATAATTCGTTGGTCGATTAAGCCGTTGGTTGCCAGCCAAATAAATGAAAGGCTTTTTATCTTCATGCGGGGACGGTAAAGTCTTGCTGATGAGTACGAAAGCACAGGCCATTTTGGACGAAATCCGGGAGCTGCCGATGAGCGACCAACGCGCGCTTTTGCTGGAATTGGGGCAGCGTCTTGGACAACCGCGCGCTTCTGCCTCTGCGGAACTTTACGGCGAGCCGTTGACGGACGAAGATATTGACCAGAGCGCGCGCGTCACTTTCCAGATGCTTGACGAAGAGGAGAAACGTGCCGGGTCGAGGTGAGGTCTGGTTGGTGGACCTCGGCATGGGGGCTCATTTCGACTTGTTCAATTTGCCTTTCAACTGAACCGGCCGCACGTCACCCAGCCGTTACCGCGCACGATTTCAAAGCCCGGCCTCGACCACGTCGAGATACGTATCAGCGGCGGCAAAGTGGCCGATGAACAAAATCGCCGCCAGACGGGATCGCAAGGGGAAGTACAGGCCCAAGCCATGACGCGCTTCCGGCACGTCCCGGTAGTCCTTTAGATACAAAGAAGGGCCTGCCTCGGAACGGTCAATCCATCCCCTGCCCTTCCACGCCTTCGCCCGTGGCTTCCGGCGCACCGGAAGTCCGTAAAAGGGAGAAGGAACATCTGTTGCAAATCTCTGGTTTTGCGTGGGCGCGTCCGGCAAATCCAGTCGGTTGCTTTTACGGAGGGACAGCCAATGAATCTCCCTCTCTAGCGGGAGAGGGGCAGCCCGCAAAGCGGGCAGCCAATAATTTGTTCACACCGGGTGAGAGTGGCACGGCATGGATAGATTTGCCCAAAAACAGATTTGTGCTTTTCGCAAGACAATGCTTGCCTTGAACTGTGGTTTCGACCTGCGTTCTGCGATATGACCATCTGGCCCTGCGGTTGGCTGAAAGGACACTATTCCTAGCTGTGACTGTGGATTCAAGTTTACGCGGGCGCGGCTCAAAATGCGCGAATTGGAGTCCTATGCGTTAATTCCTGAGAAGGGCTATAGAACTGTAATTCGGAAGGAGTCCGCAATCCTCGCGGAAAAGAAACCAGAGGGGAAGCTCGCGTTGATCGCGAAGGCTGCTCCGTCGGTTGGCAGATTGACGCGTTGTCCGGACTGCGGTGCTTGGCTTCTTAGAAAGCCCTTGCAGGGAGGTCGGAGAGGCTGCATGGTGCTTCGCAAACGATGACACTTGAGCGGACAGCCTTGATCTTCCTGTAGCGTTAAGAGTCTGCCCGGAAAAAACGGGCTTGTTTTGAACTGTGGTTTCGAGCAGACATTATGGGAAAGCACTCGAACGATGGCGTGTGACAAATCGGATTAAATGTCCCCTGCTCTGCCGTCGTCTGAGATGCTGCGCGAAATGGAGACTTGCTGTCGAGCCGGCCAAGGCGCATAGACTGTGCGAGTCGGTTATGAAAACAGTTCAGGTCATTTCTGACGCTTCCAAGAAGCGCCGAGTGGTCATCTTTCAACGGGACGACGGCTCCTTTGGATTTGAAGATCAATGGTTTTCGGATGAACCGCAGGAGATGGCTTGGTGTCCATTTGGCAAACCTCCACGTCCGAATTGTCATTGCGAGAGCAAGGAGCGGGCAGTAATCGAAGCTCAAGGTCGTATTGATTGGCTGGTTTCAAATTGATACACTATGGCAGACATACAAATGCCGCTGAACCAGCCCATAGCGCGCCAGATTAAGTCACGCAGTTGTCACATTGGCGCGGTGGTCAATCTTTCGGGGATCGGGTTTAATGGGGCGCATGGAACATTTGCTTGGACCGATTGGCACGATTCAACTTTGCTGCCTTTTTCTCGCGCTGGGGCTGGCGCTGGGGTTTGAATTCGTCAACGGCTTTCATGATACGGCCAACGCGGTTGCGACCGTTATTTACACCCACAGCCTGCCGCCGCCGGTCGCGGTGGTGTGGTCGGGGCCTTGGAACTTGACCGGCGGAAATTCCTTGTCCATGTCCATCCGTGGTTAAAGACGGGAACAGGGCGCCGATATTCGCAAAATTTGGCAATGTTTTGCCAAGAAACGTGGATTGCCGCTTCCGTTTGATGCTTCATATTATTATTCTAATGATGACTAAAAGACAGATGCAACCAGCGGCCAAAGAAACGGCCCGCGACGGAAACGGGCACGCGACGGCCCAGTCCGTGGTCTCGCAAGACGTGGCTTTCGGGTATCCGCGCGATTTTCTGGAGAATCAGTTCGTTTATCTCGTGATCTCCCCGCGGGCCGGAGGTCTCTCCATCGGTGTCAACGTGAACCCGATTGTCACCTGCAATCTCCAATGCATGTACTGCGAAGTCAACCGCGGCAAGCCCGCGCCAGTCTTGCAATTTGATGTCAAAAAAATGACCGAAGAACTGAAGGCGACCTTCGCGCTGGCCTATTCGGGCCGTCTGCGCCAGCGGCCCCGTTACGCCAATCTGCCGGACGAATTGCTGCAAGTCCGCCACGTCACCGTCAGCGGCGACGGCGAACCGACCCTGGCAAGCCATTTTTGCGATGCGTTGCGGGCCTTGGTCCACCTGCGTGTATTTGGCAGCGTGCCGTTTTTCAAGATCGTGGTGGTGACCAATTCGACGGCCCTGGACCGGCCCAAAGTTCAGGAGGGATTGAAGCTGCTGACGCGCGCGGACGAGATTTGGGCGAAACTGGATGGAGGCACGCAGAAGTACATCAACAAACTCAACGGCGCGACGATCCCGCTGGAGAAGATTACGGCCAACATCCTGCAGGTGGCCCGGCAACGTCCGGTGGTGATTCAAAGCCTGTTTCCCGCCATCGACGGCTCTCCTCCGCCTGCGCGCGAGATCAAGCAATACGTGCGGCGATTGAAGGAGCTCAAAGAGGCGGGCGCGGAGATTCCCCTGGTGCAGATTTACTCGGCCACACGGCCGATGGCCCGGACAGGATGCAGTCATCTGCCGCTCAAATCGCTTTCGCAGATCGCCAAAACTGTGCGGCAGGAAGCCGGCCTGCGGGCGGAAGTGTTTTGATCAACCTTCCTTGAGCCAGCGCGCCGCCGCCGTCGCGGCGTAGGTGATGATGAAGTCCGCGCCCGCCCGGCGCATGGCCAGGAGGGATTCCAGCGTCACGGCCCGTTCGTCAATCCACCCCTTTGCCGCCGCGGCCTTGATCATGGAAAACTCCCCGCTCACCGAATAGGCGGCCGTCGGATAGCCAAATTCCGCCTTGACCCGGTGTAAAACATCCAAATAGGCCAGGGCCGGTTTGACCATCACCATGTCCGCCCCTTCCCGAATGTCCATGGCGGTTTCCCGCAAAGCTTCGAGCACGTTGGCGGCGTCCATTTGATAGGCGCGCCGATCTCCGAATTGCGGCGCGGATTCCGCCGCGTCGCGGAACGGCCCGTAATAGGCGGAGGCGAATTTCGCCGCGTAGGAAAGGATGGGGGTATCGGCGAAGCCGTTCTGATCCAAGGCCTGGCGAATGGCCGCCACGCGGCCATCCATCATGTCGCTGGGCGCAACAAGGTCCGCTCCGGCCGCCGCATGGCTCAGGGCCGTGCGCGCCAGCAGAGGCAAGGTGCGATCATTGGCCACGCGGCCCCCGGTCTTCTCGACAATTCCGCAATGGCCGTGGCTCATGTACTCGCAGAGGCACACGTCAGTGAACACCAGCAGCGCCGGCAATTCCTTCTTCAGCAGCCGAACGGTCTGTTGGACAATCCCGTTGCGCGCGTAGGCGCCCGTCGCTTTGTCGTCCTTGGTTCCGGGAATCCCGAAAAGCAAAACCGCCGGGATTCCCGCCGAAAACGCCGCCTCCGCTTCGCGCACCACTTCGTCCGGCGACAATTGGAACACGCCGGGCATGGAAGGGACGGGACGGCGCATCTTGCGTCCGCTCCGTGCGAAAAGCGGCAGGACCAGTCTGCCGGCGGTCAAAGAGGTCTCGCGCACCAAGTTCCGCCAGAGCGCCGACTGGCGGAGGCGGCGTGGCCGGTACGCCGGAAACTGCCCAAACGCGGAGAAGTTCATGTCGCCAGCGTAATGAAACGGGCCGATTGGGGCAATCCCCAATCCGGGGTGCTCCGCTTCATTTGTCAGGCAATTCAGTCAATTCCCGCGCGGCGTCCTTGATTCCCTGACTTGCCGCTTTTTCCAGCCACTCTCGCGCCTTGGTCAAATCTTTGGGCACACCATCGCCATCCCGATAACGTTGCCCCATGCGGTATTCGCCGTAAGCATCGCCACGGGCGGCGCCTTCCTGATTTGCTCGCAGCGCCTTGGCTTGATTTTCCAGTATCTTTGGCCTTAGCGCCTCTTGGGCTTCGCGCGCCGTTGGGTTGGCTGCGCGAGTCACATCGTAACAGGCCACCCCATCGTTCAACCGGAGAAAGAGGCGGCCATCGGCAAACGCCGGTGACGAATACCCGTCCGCGTTGACAGGCGTCGCGGCGAGAACCGTGTAGTGGTTGGGATCGGCTTTCCACATGCAAAGAAGCCGGCCAAACTGCAAATAACCGAAAATCTTGCCGTCAGCGGCGATGGGTGAAGAGCATCCTTGGGGCTGGGTTGGCTTTTCCCAATCTATCGCGCCCGTTTGCAGATCGGCGCAGCGGATACTGGTGGGCTTTGAATAGTCGCCCCCGCCAATTGTATAAACGTGTCCTTCGTAAATGAGCGGACTGGTTCCACAATCGTGGTCTGGAATGTGCCAAAGTTTCGTTGGAGCGTCGAGCGACAGCGGGTAGCCCTCCATTCCGCCGTCTATTTCCAGGAGAACCATCTGGTCTCCGATAATCGCGGGAGAACTGTGTCCGTTCCAGCTTGACCATGCGCCCCTGGTCCACGGTATTTTCCAAATTGTCCCTCCTGTGGCTGGGTCCATAAGCTCCGCAGACTTGACACAACAAACCACGTAGTCCTTCCCCGCGTGCCGCCAGCAAACAGGAGACGATAGGGAGCCAGCACCGCTTCCGTCAGGATTCCAAGGCCCTGGCGCTTCCTCGCGGTGCCAGCGGATTTGGCCCGTGACCGCGTCGAACCCATAAACTCCAGCGCAAATCATAATGGCTACGCCATCCACTACTGCGAACGAACTTGCTATGGCCCACACTAAGTTGGTGTCGCCGGTGGGCTGCTGCCAGAGAAGTTTGCCAGTCATTGCGTCCAGGCAGTAAGCCCGCAACCTGCCCGCCAGATACAATCGGCCTCCCACGACGCACGGGGTGCTGCCCTGATCGCGAGGCTCACACTTGCCAGCGACGGCGGGGAAGATCGAACGCCATAGGACAGACCCTGAATTGGTGCTCAGGCAAGCGATGGCGTCGTATGCCCCGTCGGGAGTCCCGGCATCCCGCCAGTACCCGTAAAGATATACCCGGCCATTAGCGATCACCGGTGAAGAGTGCCCGGTCTCCTGCCCGCCGTTCATCAGTTTGTCAACCCGCCAAACCAACTTGGGATCGCCAGGGGGCCAAGCATCAGCCAGCGGCGGGCTTTCAGGCGCCACGCCATCGCGGTTCGGGCCGCGCCACTGCGGCCAGTCGGCGCTGACCGCCGGACGGATACACCCCATCAACAAGAATGAAAGAATCCCCAGTTGACTCAATGACGAAATGGCCGCTCGAATCCGCTTTAGACATTGGGGCTTCGTCATTCTTTCGTCATTGGTGCTTCGACATTAGTCATTTTCAGTTTGCCGTCTCCGTGCCCATCGGATTGCTGGAAAATGACAAGCGCCCTCGCCCCTAAAAGCTCGTGACAATGTATTTGTTTGGAGGCTGGGAGGACCTGAGGGGCTGAGTAGGCTGAATGGTCTTCATCGGACCAAACGACCAAACCACCGCCACCCCGGGAGTGTTGAGAACCTGATTGGGGTACTGCACCTGATACATCTGATTCAAAGTGTAATCGAACACCTTCCCGTCATAGCCGAGATCCAGCGTGATGATGTATGGCATTCCCCACGGATCGCGCAAAACTTCATCCGGCCCCAGACCCGGAGAATTGGTATCAACGGCGGCCCTCGGATTATAAAAAACCGTCTGGTGCGGATTATAAATATGGGAAGTCGTGTTGCTCGTCTCTGGCGGCCAATTGTCATCCCGCAAAATCGCCATGACTTCGGAGTTGTTCGTCTGTTGTTTAAGCGGGTCCAGCCCCTTTGTCACAATCTGAGGATTAATATTCGGAAAGCCATGCGTCCCGTAGGTGAAATCATTGGAATTCCCACCTGCTACGCCAACAGATGAAGCCCAACTCACCGTGGTGCTGGACGCCGGCAGGCGGCTGTAGTCCGCCAGATACGCGCTAATGGCGCCAACAAGGGTGACTTCCTCTGTTTGACAAACCTTCCGCTGCGCCTGAGTTTTGGCCCGGCCGATGGCGGGCAGCAGCAAGGCCGCCAACGTTCCAATGATGGAGATGACGACCAGAAGCTCGATCAGCGTAAACGCCTGACGCGACAGACGGCATGGGGGAAACGATCTTTTCAACATAGCTTTGCCTTATTTTAACGGTTCACTTCTTTATGTCAACACTGCCTCCTTTTCAGATGGTGCGCGGTGCAGGAATTGAACCTGCGACCCCCACCGTGTCAAGGTGATGCTCTACAACTGAGCTAACCGCGCCCCCGCTTATTCCAAACGTAGTCGCAACCCCTCCAGATGGCAAGTGGAGAATGCTTCAAGCTTTCAGCCGCTCAATGGCCCAGCGGGCGTGCTCGGCCACCAGCGGATCGGGGTCCAGCGCCGCCCCTTCCAGCGCGGGCAACGCCCGTCCATCCCCGCAATTTCCCAGCGCCACGCACACGTTGCGCAGCAAGCCCCGCCGTTTGGCCCGCAGCATCGGCGTGCCCGCGAACCGCTTCTGGAACGCCCCCTCGTCCAGCGCCAGCAGCGCGATCAGTTCCGGCGCGGCCAGATCCGCCCGGTAATGCGGCCGCATCAGCGCCCCTTCGCGGGCGAAACGGTTCCACGGGCAGGCGGCCAGGCAGTCATCGCAGCCGTAAATCCGCCGCCCTATCGCCGGCCGCAATTCCACCGGGATCGCCCCCTTCAATTCGATGGTCAAATAGGAAATGCACCGGCGCGCGTCCAGTTGAAACGGACCCGTGATGGCCTCTGTCGGGCAGGCGTCGATGCACCGCCGGCACGAGCCGCAGTGATTCCTTTCCGGCGCATCGGACTCCAACTCCAGCGTCGTGATGATTTCCGACAAGAAGAACCAGTTGCCCAACTTGCGGCTGATGAGATTGGTATGTTTGCCAATGAATCCGACGCCCGCCCGCTCCGCAAGGTCCCGCTCCAGCAACGGCCCGGTATCGACATACCACAGCGAGCGCGCGCCGCCGGCCAGGGAATTCAGAAAACCCGCCAAGACCTTGAGGCGTTCGCCCAGGACTTTGTGGTAATCCGCGAACCGCGCGTAACGGGCGATCTCACCCCGGTTCTCCGCCGGGACGAGAGCGGAGTCGGACGGCGGCGCGTAGCTGGCGGCCAGCGTGATGATGGTTCTGGCGGCGGCCAGGACTTGGGCTGGGTCGATCCGTTTGCGGGCATTGCGTTCCAGGTAACCCATCTGGCCATGACAGCCCGCCGCCAGCCAGCGTTGGAATTGCGCGGCGTGCGCGGGCGGCTGCGCCGTGGTGAAACGGCAGTCGTCAAAGCCCATTTCCGAGGCGCGCTGGAAGATGGCCGCCTTCACTTGAAAATCAATGCGGGTTTCTCATGGCGTTGGCACCCCATTCTACTTCCCCTTTCGGGCGAGGTGAAATTGGTGGAGGACTTGTTGGGCCACTTCCTTGGGGGAACGGTGATCGGTCAATATCATCGCGTCGGCCTGGCGATAGGCCGGCTTGCGCTGTTCAAGCAACTCCCGAATCCGGGCCGGCGCATCAGGCCCGTTGAGCAGCGGGCGATGCGTTTGCTCGCGCACGCGCTCCCATATTATCTCCGGCGACGCCCACAAACACACGACAAGCGCGTGCGTCTTCAGGCTGGCCAGATTGCCGGGATTGACGATCAGCCCGCCGCCGGTGGCGATGACCGTGTTACGCAGCGCGCTCAATCCCTGGACAACGTCCCGTTCCAGCGTCCGAAACTCCTCTTCGCTGTTCTGCGCAAAAATGGCGCTGACCGATTTTCCGGTCTGGGCTTCGATCAATTCGTCCGTGTCGATAAACGCGAATCCGAGCATTTCGCCGGCTACCCGGCCGACGGACGATTTGCCCGTGCCCATGAATCCCGCCAGCGCCAGATTATGGATGATGCGAGGATCGGCCACGTTGAATGGTTCCATGCCGGAAGCATACGCAGACGCGAGAAAACCCGCAATGGCCGCGAGGGGCTGGAACTAACGTTCCAGGGGCGGCTTTTCGTTGTGCCAGGGGGTGATTTGTTCGTAGGCGTGGGCCAGCCGGAGCAGCGTCTCCTCCCCGAAAGGCTTGCCCAGCAACTGCAACCCAATGGGCAGCTTGGGACTGGCCGTAAAGCCGCACGGCAAACTCAGTCCGCAAATCCCGGCCAGATTGCACGATATGGTGAAGATGTCCGAGAGATACATTTGCAGCGGGTCGTCCGCCTTCTCCCCAATCTTGAAGGCGGCCGTCGGCGAGGTCGGCGTGATGATCGCATCGACCTTGTCGAAGGCGTTGAGAAAATCGCGCCGGATCAAGGTGCGGACCTTCTGGGCGCGCAAATAATAGGCGTCGTAATAGCCGCTGCTCAAGACGTAAGCCCCAAGGATGATGCGCCGCTTGACCTCCGCCCCAAAGCCGGCCCCGCGCGTTTTGCAATACAGATCAATCGGGTCGCTGCCCTCGACGCGCCGCCCGTAGCGGATGCCGTCGAACCGGGCCAGGTTGGCGCTGGCCTCGGCCGTGGCGATGATGTAGTAAGTTGCCACGGCGAATTCGGTGCGCGGGAGGGAAATCTCCACGATCTCGGCCCCCAGTTTTTCATATTGACTTACCGCCGCCTGCACGGCCGCGCCCACTTCCCCGTCCAGTCCCCCGATCATGTACTCCTTGGCCAGGCCCAATTTCAGCCCCTTGATCCGGCCGTCGAGCGCGGCGGTGTAATCGGGCGCTGTCCCCTCCACGCTGGTTGAATCGCGCGCGTCGTGGCCGCTGATCGCGCCCAGCACGAGGGCCGCGTCGCGCGCGTCCTTGGCCAGGGGGCCGATTTGGTCGAGGGACGACGCGAAAGCCACCAAGCCGTAGCGCGAGACGCGCCCGTAAGTGGGTTTCAATCCGACGCATCCGCAGAGGGCGGCTGGCTGCCGGATGGATCCCCCGGTGTCGCTGCCCAGAGCGGCGATACACTCGTCGGCGGCCACGGCTGCGGCCGAGCCGCCGGAGGAGCCGCCCGGAATCCGGCTGGTATCCCACGGATTGCGAGTGGGGCCGAAAGAGGAATTCTCCGTGGAACTGCCCATGGCGAATTCATCCATGTTCAATCGGCCAAAAACGATCGCGCCGGCCTCGCGGAGCTTTTCGATGACGGTCGCGTCGTAAGGCGAGATGAATTGCCCGAGTATCTTCGAGCCGCAATTGAGCGGCTGCCCGCGCACCGCCAGAACGTCCTTAATGGCAATAGGGATGCCCAGAAGGGGCTTTTGGCGGCGGGTTGTTCCACCCACCAAATGGCGATCAGCCGCCGCAGCCTGCTCCAAGGCGTCGGCGGCGTCATAACTGATAAAGGAATGGATACTGCCCTCGACTCGCTCGATGCGGTCCAGGCAGGCCCGCATGATTTCGAGCGCCGAAACCTCGCGCCGCTCCAGTTTCCCGGCCAATTCCCAGATGGTCAGTTCGTTGAGCATGGCGGTGGCGGTCACTCCACGATTTTGGGGACGATGAACAGCCCGTTGGCCTTGGCAGGCGCGTTGGCGAGCGCCTCTTCATTGGACAGCGACGGCCGGACCTCGTCCGCGCGAAACACGTTGACCAGCGGGACGGCGTGGGCGGTCGGCTCGATCTGGCTGACATCGATCTGGTTGAGCTTCTCGATGTAGCCGAGGATGTTGGAGAGTTGGGCGCCGAATTGTTCCTCTTCGGCCGGCGTCAAGGCGATGCGCGCCAGATGCGCCACATATTTCACGTCGAAGTTTCCAGGCATGGGATCGGCTCAGTCTTCGTCGAATTTTCGTTTTACCAGCGCCTCGATGGCGTCGAGGGCCTCGTGGGCGTCGTCACCATCGCAGGTGACGGTCAATTTGGTCCCCGGCCCCGCCGCCAGCATCATCAAACCCATGATGCTCTTGCCGTTGACAGTTTCGCCGTCCCGTTCCACCAGGACGCTGCATGTGAACTGGTTGGCCGCCTTGACAAACATCGCCGCGGGCCGGGCGTGGATGCCCAGCTTGTTGATCACCACGAACTCACGATGGTGGGTTTGTTTGCCGCCCGTTTTTTTCGCGCTACTCATGCGCCGGTATGTTGCAAGGGAAATGGGGTTTTTGCGATGAAAATCATATCGCGGGTTTGCTGGCGGTCATTTTGGCAATCAGCCGGTCGTTCAACTCCTTGGCCGGGTTGCGCCCCGCCGCCTTGAGTTTGGTCTGAAACGCAGCCACCTCGATCAACCGCGCCAAGTCCCGCCCCGGCCGCACCGGGATCGTTATATGCGGGACCGAAACCCCCAGGACCTTGACATATTCCTCCTCCATTCCCAGACGGTCCACGTCGGGCACTTCTTCCCATTGTTTGAGGGAGACGACCAAATCGACCTTCTTCTCCGAGCGGATGCTCCGAACGCCGAACATGTCGGCCACGTTGATGATGCCGATGCCCCGGACTTCCATGTGGTTGCGCGTCACTTCGGCGCTGGTGCCCACAATCTCCCGTCCGTCCAGCAGCGTCACGCGCGTGACGTCGTCGGCAACCAGGCTGTAGCCCCGTTCGATGAGGGCCAGGACGCTCTCGCTTTTGCCGATGCCGCTTTCGCCGCGGATGATCACGCCGACGCCCAGAATATCGACCATGCTGCCGATCTCAGTGCTCCGCGGGGCAAAGAGCATTTCCAGGGCGATGGTCGCCAGGTTGATGAACTTCATGGTGATCATCGGCGTGACGAAAATCGGGACCTGGGCCTTTTCGGCGGCCTGCCGGAACAGTTTGTCCGGGGTGAGGTTGCGGGAGAAAATAACGCCTGGAATCCGGTAGGAAAACAGATTGGCGTAGCGCTTCTGGCGCTGCGGGGCGGAGAGCGATTTGAGAAAACAGGTTTCCGCGTTGCCGATGACCTGCAGCCGTTTGTTGGCGAAGTAGCGCGTAAACCCGGCCAGCGCCAACCCCGGGCGGTTGACCGTCGGCTCGCGGATGATGCGCTTGAGACCGGTCGCCCCCGCCACCAATTTCAAGGGCAGGCTGGCCGACTGCTCCGTGTAGAACCGCTCCACTGTTATTGTATCGCGCTGCATGGGGCCGGAATGTTAAGCCGCCCGAGGCGGGAAGTCAGGCGAAAAGAGTCACAAATTAAACTCCGGCCCCAGGTAAATCTCGCGCGCTTTCGGGTCGTTGGGCATTTCCGGCCCCAACCCTTCATAGACCACCTCGCCGTGATGGATCAAATAGGCCCGGTCCACCAACTTGAGCGTTTCGCGGGCGTCGTGGTCGGTTATCAATATCCCCAGGCCCCGCTCCTTGAGGCGCCGGATGATCTTTTGCACTTCATATTTGGCAATCGGGTCGATGCCGCTGAAAGGTTCGTCCAGCAAGAGCAACTTGGGGCTGGTCACCAGCGCGCGGGTGATCTCCAGCCGGCGCTTTTCGCCGCCGCTCAACGTGTAAGCCCGGGCCTTGGCCAGGCGTGCCAGGTCCAATTCATCCAGCAGCGATTGCAGCCGCAATTGCCGCTCCCTGGCCCCGATGTCGCACGTTTCCAGGATCGCGAGGATGTTTTGCTCCACCGTCAGCTTCCGGAAAACCGACGGTTCCTGTGTCAAATACCCAATCCCAAGCCGCGCCCGCTTGTGCATCGGCAGCCGGGTGATGCTCTTGCCCAAAAACACCACCCCGCCCTCGTCCGGCTCGACGATTCCCACGACGATGTTGAAAGTGGTGGTTTTGCCCGCGCCGTTGGGACCGAGCAGCCCCACGATCTCTCCGACGTTGACGAAGATGGAAACGACATTGACGACCCGGCGCCCGCCGTATTCCTTGACCAGTTTGTCCGTCTCAAGCAGGCGGACGCCCGTTCCGACGGCGACGGCGGCCGCTGCGGCGGCGTTGATGGGCGCTGGTCCGGCATCTGGATGTTGCTCGCTCATTTCTCAGCGGGAAGGTTGGTTGGTTTTGGCCCTGATGGGAATAATAATATAACGCCCGCCGGCCTCAAACAGGTTCGTCTTAGGCCGCCAATTCAGGAAGCTGGCGTTGGAAATAATGTAACTTTCAGTGCGGGCGCGCGGTGTGCCGGTCAATCTCATCAGGCCAGCCGCCTCCGTATAGACAGCCCGCTCGCCGGTGGCGTGCAGGGTCTGGGCGGCCTTCCTTTGATCAATCACCACGCCGCCCTCCCCCTCGGCTTGTTCAATCCGGTTTGTCACCGGCGAAAACCGCGCGCTCACCAACGGCGCTGTCAATTGGTTGGTCGCCGAGTTGGTTCCCGTCCCGAATTGAACCAGCACGACGTCCGTTTCCGCCAGGAGGTCCTTCATCAGCCCGGTGGCCGGTGAACGGCGCCCGGTCAGCGTGGCACAGGAAATCGTTTTGACCACCCCCGCCCGGTTGGGCGCGGTTTGACCGCGGACGTGGCCCCGTGCAACTCCCTGGACCACCTGGTTGCTTTCCAATGTGACCACCAGCAGATCGCAAGTCAGCGTGTCGCGCAGGGCGCCGTCCTCAATGAGCCGCGCGACGACGTGATCGTGAAAGGTCGCGAGGTTGGTTTCGTAGTCCAGGACGGCCGAGGTGATGATCAGCCACTGGTTGGTGGCGCCGCCGGAGGCCGAGGCGGCGTTGGTTTTGCCCGCGCCGGACACGTTGACTCTGAGCTGGGCGTCGCCGCGGGCGTGATAGATCTTGTTGGTCAACTCCGCCAGCAGCACCCGGCCCTTGACTTCCATCTGGCCGTTCCACCACGCCGGGTCGCCGGTCAATTCGAAGGAATCGTTGGTCCGATTGTAAACGGCCTGCTGGCCGGTGGCGCGGCTGTGGTCGGCCTGGTTGGTAATCATCACGTCGCCGCTGGCGGTCATGCTTTCCACCGGCCCGTTGGTGGGCGGCCACTGCAAGGTGGCAAAGCGGGCGAACATCTCGCGGAAGCCGTTCGTATCAGCTTGGGGCGGGCGGTTGGTCTGAGACGGTGCGTTGGGCCAGAGGACGTGGACGTGATTGGACCCCGTGAGAAAGTGGCGCGTGGTGTCATATAGAAAATAATCGGCCTGGGCCTGCTCGGCGCCGTTTTGCCAGGCGGCGTCGCCGGTCAGTTCCATCATCTCGCTGTTGTTGGTCAGGTAATAAAAGGCCCGCGCGCCTGTGGCGCGGCCCTTATTGGTCGTGGTGATGACGACGTCGTCCCTGGCCAGGGCCGTTTCGAGGGCGCCGTTGGTGGTGAACTGGACGGCCAGGCGACCGGAATTCAGGTCGTATTGCGGATCGATCACGCGAACACGACGCTCGTAATCGACCCTGTTGGAAGGGTAATTGAAGCGGCCGGAGGCCGATAGAATCTTCAAAATCTGCCCGCCCGCGGGCGCTCCGTTGGAAGGCGCGCTGCCCAGCAGCGGGGATTTGAGCAGCGACTTGACTACCCGGGTTTCGACGTTGTTGGAAATTTCCAAAACATGGGTGGCGTCACTGAAAAGGAAACCGTCGCCCTGGGTGAAGACGTTGGTGGTTGGCGTGAACAGGACGATGTGCCCCTGGTTCCAGGCGTCTTTGCTGGCGTTGTCGTACTGGCAGACGGGGGCCTGGACAATCAGTTGCAACTGGTTGAGATCCCCATTGCGGAACATTCTCCTCTCGAAGAAGGTGGCCACGACTTCCCGCTCCGTCACGCGGGTCCAGTTCGAGGCTGTCATGATGCTTTCGATCTGCCTGCCCAGCGGAGTGAAGCGATAGTTGACAATCGAGCCGTTGGGCACTTCGTTCGTGGAGGCTGCTTCGAGGGCAACCGCGGCGCAGACCCAGGCCGCAAGCACCAACGCCGCCCGGCCGGCGGCGGGAGAAGGGCGGGTTTTCATTTGCTGGCCGGCAACGCGCGCACGACCGCATGCAACCTGACCAACCCAGCCAGAAGCCGCGCCATCTGGCCGAGCGGAATCATATTAGGGCCGTCGCTCAGGGCGTGATCCGGGTCGGGATGCGTTTCGATGAACAACCCGTCCGCCCCCGCGGCAAGAGCGCAGCGCGCCAGCACCGGCGCCATCTCCCGCTGCCCCCCCGAACGGTCTCCGCCCGCCCCGGGCAATTGCACTGAATGCGTCGCGTCGAAGATCACCGGAAATCCAAATTGCCGAAGGATGGGGATTGAGCGCATGTCGGCCACCAGGTTGTTATAGCCAAAGGTTGTGCCGCGCTCGGTCACCAGCAACTTGTGGCCGCCCGCTCCGGCGGCTTTCTTGACGACTTGGCCCATTTCCTGCGGAGAAAGGAATTGTCCCTTTTTCAAATTCACAATCTTTCCCGTGCCCACCGCCGCCGCGATCAAATCGGTCTGGCGGCACAGAAACGCGGGGATTTGCAGGATGTCAACCGCCCCGGCGGCGGCCCGCGCCTGGTCTTCGGTGTGGACATCGGTCAGGAGGGGAACTCCGAAGCGCGCGCGAATCCGGGCCAGCACCGCCAGGCCCTCCGCCATGCCCGGGCCGCGGAAGGAAAGGCCGGAGGAGCGGTTGGCCTTGTCAAAGCTGGCCTTGAAAACATAGTTGACGCCCAGTTTGTCGCACGTCTTGCGGAGCGACTCGGCGACCTTGCGGCAGAGCGCCTCCGATTCGATGACGCACGGGCCGGCGATCAAAGTCAATTGCTTTGAGCGCCGCAACGAATTCCAAATGGCGGTGTCACTGAGCATGCGCGTGTCTCCGCCCTTCTTGTATGGCAAAGCCGCGCCCGGAGCAAGCGCGCTTATGTTCCCAGCTGCAATTCAGACAGTGGGGGAA